>CACYNZ010000054.1 GCA_902775835.1 uncultured Eubacteriales bacterium
TGGAATCCGCCGAGGAAAAGCCGGTGGCTATCGGCTGCTGGTTCCGCCGGATGAAATCACGCTCTGGCGAATTGTGAGCCTGATCGAGGGGCCTCTGCACGCAGTAGCCTGCCTTCAGCGCCCCGTCAATGAGTGCGCCAGGTGCGGCTTTTGCATCACGCTGCCCGCTTGGGAGGGCCTGGAAAAAGTGGTGCATGACTATCTGGAGTCGGTCTCTTTGCAGGACTTAATCGATCAGGCGAAGCCTCAGCCGTCCAATCTTGAAGATTATCCTTGTGGTGTGTAAGTTAATATTTTGGATCACTTCCTTTATAGAAATCGGAGGGATGCGACCGCATCCCTCCGTATCAGTTTTCACCAGATTATTTGATTGCTTCGAATGCCGCGTCAAGCGCGGCGATGAGATCCTTCACGTTCTCCGTGCCGATGGAGAGACGGATCGTGTTGGGGCGTATGCCCTGGTCCAGCAGCTCCTCGTCCGTCAGCTGGCTGTGGGTCGTGGTATAAGGATGAATGACCAGGGACTTTACATCTGCCACATTGGCCAGCAGGGAGAAGATGGCCAGGTTGTCGATAAACTTCTTGGCGGTGCCGCTGTCTCCCTTGATCTCAAAGGTAAAGATGCTGCCGCCCCCATTGGGGAAATACTTCTGATACAGGGCATGGCTTGGCTCCGAGGGCAGCGCCGGATGATGCACCGCCTCCACCTTGGGATGCTTCGAGAGGTAATCAACGATTTTCAGGGCGTTTTCCACATGGCGCTCTACGCGCAGCGACAATGTCTCCAGTCCCTGCAGGAAAATGAAAGCATGGAACGGGGACAAGGTCGATCCCGTGTCGCGCAGCAGAATGGCCCGGATGTAGGTGACAAAGGCGGCGGGCCCCACTGCGTCATAGAAGGAAACCCCATGGTAGCTTGGGTTTGGATCACTGATCCAGGGATACTTCCCGCTGGCCTTCCAGTCAAACTTGCCGCCCTCCACAATCACGCCGCCGATGGCCGTGCCGTGACCGCCGATGAATTTGGTAGCGGAGTGAACTACGATATCCGCCCCGTATTCGATAGGCCGCACCAGGTACGGCGTGGCGAACGTGCTGTCCACGACCAGCGGGATTCCATGGGCATGTGCAATCCTGGCAACCGCTTCAATATCAATGATATTGGAATTGGGATTGCCTAGCGTCTCGATAAAGATCGCTTTTGTGTTCTCGCGGATGGCTGCTTCAAAGCTGCCGTCCACATCCGGGTCGACAAAGGTGGTCGTGATCCCGGTCGTCAGGGGAAGGGTATGCTCAAGCAGGTTAAAGGTGCCGCCATAGATGGTCTTGGAGGCGACGATGTGCTCTCCGGCCTTGGCCAGCGCCTGGAAGGTGTAGGTGATGGCCGCCGCTCCGGAGGCAACCGCCAGCGCTGCGCTGCCATTTTCCAGCGCCGCGATTCTGGCTTCAAACACGCCTTGGGTCGGGTTTGTCAGTCGGCCGTAGATGTTGCCAGCATCCCGCAGTCCAAAGCGGTCAGCGGCATGGTCGCTGTTATGGAACACGTAGGAAGTTGTTGCATAAATCGGAACGGCGCGGGCGTCGGTTACAGGATCGGCCTGTTCCTGACCGATATGCAGCTGCTTGGTTTCAAAGGACCAGTTCGCGGAATTCTTAATATCTGACATGGTTTTTCTCCTTTTCATTGCTTTTATTGGAGGTGCTACCCGGACTCGAACCGGGATGCAAAGGTTTATGAAACCCCGGCCTTGCCTTTAGGCTATAGCACCGTGCATTCGATTCCGGCTCAGCAGCACGGCATAGGATTTGAATCGGCGTCGCATTCCTGCTCCCCCTTTCATTTAATGAGTTTATTCTATCGACATAGTAGATTATTGTCCAATACGAAAGCATGATTGGGTTCAATAGATGCTGTCTATCAGACTTTGAAGATTGCTCAGTACATGCTTTAGCAATCAGCCCGATCCCAACCAGCGCTCCATTGGGAAGGGTGACACTTCCACGCAGCTTCCTGCTTATTTTCCCACGTCATTCAGATGATAGGGCGTAATCTGATACACTTCGTAGTTCAGCCAGTTGGCAAACAGCAGATTGGCATGTGCCTTCCACTGGAAAAGAGGAACGCCCGCAGGATGATCGTTCGGGAAATAGCGTATAGGAACAGCCGGATGAATGCCTTTGGCCACATCCCTTGTATATTCGTTGGCAAGAGTAGCCCTGCTGTATTCCGGATGCCCCGTGACAAATAAACGACGCCTCTCTCTGTCGTGAATCAGATAGATGCCGGCTACATCCGAATCTGCCAGGATATCCAGTTCATGATGGCGCTGTACCTCCTCCTTCAGAAGTCCGGTATAGCGGGAATGCGGCGCATGAAACACATCATTGAATCCCCGGGTGAGCGGTTCTTCACGATAAATGGTCCTGTGCGAATAAACGCCTGAAAGCTTGCTTGGCAACAGATGCTTTTGAATTCCATAGTGATGGTATAAACCCGCCTGCGCAGACCAGCACAGGTGCATGACTGCCGTCACATGATGATCCGCCCAGTCCATTAACTCGACCAGTTCGTTCCAATAGTCAACCTCTTCAAACGGCATGGTTTCCACCGGCGCCCCCGTAATGATCAGGCCGTCGAAACATCGATCCTTCACAGCAGAAAAAGACCGATAGTATTTCTGCAGATAATCCTCCGTAACATGCTTATATAGGTGGGAATCCAGCCTCAGGAAAGTTGGCTTCACCTGCAGTGGCGTATTGGAAAGGAGCCTCAGAAGCTGAAGCTCTGTGTCCTCCTTATCCGGCATGATATTCAGAACAGCGATTTCCAACTCACGGATATCCTGTGAAGCTGCTCTGGATTCATGCATGACAAAGATCTGCTCTTCTTCCAGCCGCTTTACAACGGGCATCTGTTCATTGATCCGAATCGGCATCTGGTTTCGCCTCCATTTCAAGATATCGTTTGAGCTCAGCCACATACCTTTCTCCAATCTGGCTCAGCAGGCTGTTCTTCCGGGTGATGTAACCGATCTCCATGACGCTGTTGGGGTTTTCTTCGTCCGCCTCATAGGGAACGGCAAGATATTCGCTGCCGTTCAGTTCCTCACAGATGATACCGGAGCACAGCGTATACCCGAGTGAACCGATCATCAGGTTCAGAACGGTCGCCCTGTCGCAGCATTTGATCATCCTGGGATACTCATTGGTGGAAAGGATTTCCTCCGCAAGGTAGAAATTGCTGTTTTCGCCCTGCTCAAAGGACAGACACGGATAAGGCGCAAGATCATCAAAAGCGATCGATTTCCGTTCGGCCAGGGGATGACCGCGCCAAAGGTAGACATACGCACGGCAGTCGATCAGGTGATGAAAGGACAGACCGTTTTCGTTCAGCATTTTGGTGATGACTTTGCGGTTAAAATCGCTGAGATACAGGATGCCGATCTCGCTTCTGCCAGCGGCAGTATCATCAATGACCTGCTGCGTTCGTGTTTCCCGGATCGCAAAATCGTATTCTGCCAGGTCATACGCGTGGGTCAGAAGAGAGAACGCTTTCACTGCAAAGGAATAATGCTGTGTGGAAACCGCAAATCGCTCTCTTCTGGAGCCGGCTTTGCCATATGCGTCCAGAAGATTCCGGTATTGCATGATCACAGAGCGAGCATAGGGCAGGAAGTTCACGCCTTCCGCCGTCAGGGTTGCGCCTTTACCGCTTCGGTTGAAAAGAATCACGCCCAATTCCTTTTCCAGCTCCTTGATCGCGCTGGTCAGGGACGGCTGCGAGATGTACAGCCGCTCCGCCGCGCGGTTGAAGGAACCGGTCTCCGCGATGGCGATCACGTCATTCAGCTGCTGCAGGGTCATTCGTCTTCCCCCTCAGTCATACAGCCCTTTGCTGAAATATCTGTCTCCCCGATCCGGAAAAACGGTGACAATGGTTCCTCTCGCGCCGCTGTCCACCAGCTTGCGCACAGCCGCCAGCGCCGCACCGGAGGAGGACCCTGCAAATATGCCTTCCCGTAAAGCCAGAAGCCGTGCGTTTTCAAATGCCTCCCGGTCGGCTACCTTGATGACCCGGTCCACAAGGCCCATATCCATCGTATCCGCAATGAAGTCGTTGCCGATACCCTCAATGTCGTAATCCCCATGTTCGCCGCCGCCCATCGTGGAGCCGACTGGATCAGCAAGCACACCCTGGACACAGGGCTTTTTCTCCTTGATGTAACGTATGGCGCCGCTGTAGGTACCGCCGCTGCCCGCACCGGCCACAAACCAGGCCAGGCTCTCACCCAGATCCTCCCAGATTTCCCGCCCGGTTGTCTCATAATGTGCCTGTGGATTGGCCATATTGTGAAACTGTTCCAGAGAAATCGCGCCGGAAATAGACGCCCGTAATTCGCTGGCCTTCTTCTCCGCGCCCAGCATGCCGTCTTCCCTGGGCGTATTGATGATTTCAGCGCCAAGGGAGCGCATCAGGGTCTGCTTTTCCTGGGAAAACTTGGTGGGCACCACAAAGATGATGCGATATCCCCGATTCAGGGCCGCGAAAGCAATTCCCAGGCCGGTGTTTCCGGCTGTCGCCTCGACGATGGTTCCGCCGGGTTTCAGGATGCCTCTGTTTTCCGCGTCCCGAACCATATACAGGCCGGTGCGGTCTTTCACGGAGCCGCCGGGGTTCCAAAGTTCCAGCTTGGCGAAGACATAAACGTCTTCCGGAAAGCCAAGATGGGTCAGGCGGACCAGCGGGGTGTTTCCGATCAGTTCCTGCATAGACTGATAAACTGCCATGTGATGACCTCCTTATTTGCTGCTGGCTTCGATAGCCTGGCTCAGATCAGCCAGCAGATCGCCGATATGCTCTATCCCGATTGACAGACGGATCAGGTTGTCTGTAATGCCGACTTTTTCCCGGATTTCTTTGGGAATGGACGCATGCGTCATTGTAGCCGGATGACAGACCAGGGATTCCACGCCTCCCAGGCTTTCGGCCAGTGCGATCAGCTTCAGGGAGGAGAAGAAGACCCGGTAGTCGTGCTGATCATCCAGGATAAACGAAATCATCGCGCCGCCGTTCTTTGCCTGACGCCGGTTGACTTCATAGCCCTGCGCGCCGGAAAGACCGGGATAGTAAACCTTACGGACCGCCGGATGGTTGTTCAGGAATTCCGCGGTTTTCTCCGCGTTTTCCACATGCCTGTCCATCCGGACAGCCAGCGTTTTAATCCCGCGGATGATCAGGAAGGAATCCTGCGGGCCCAGGACGCCTCCCGTCGCGTTCTGGAGGAAGGCCAGCCGTTCGCCCAAAGCGGCGTCTTTCACCACGGCCAGGCCCGCGACCACATCACTGTGCCCGCCCAGATATTTGGTGCCGCTGTGGAGCACGATATCCGCGCCAAGGGTCAGCGGCTTTTGCAGATAGGGCGTCATAAAGGTGTTATCCACAATCGTGAGCACATGATGCCGCTTTGCAAGTTCTGCCACACCCTGAATATCAGTGACGGTCATCAGAGGATTTGCGGGGCTCTCCACCAGAATCGCTTTTACATCCGGCGTGATCTCCTTTTCCAGCTCGTTCAGATCATCGGTGTCCGCGATGGCATAATGCAGGTCAAAAGCGCTGAAAACCTTGTCCAGAACCCTGTAAGTGCCGCCATAGACATTGCTGGATATCAGCACTCTGTCACCTGCTCTGAAAAGTGACAGGACGGCGGTGATGGCGGCCATCCCGGACGCAAAGGCAAACCCCTGTATCCCTTCTTCCAGCTCTGCGATCAGCCGTTCCAGAGCAGCCCGGGTTGGGTTTCCGGTGCGGGCGTACTCCCATTCCGGGTGCAGTCCCAGTGCTTTCTGCTGAAAAGTTGATGTTTGATAGACTGGAATGTTTACCGCCCCAGTGAGCGGATCGATGGTATTCCCGCCATGAATCAGCGCGGATTCCGTGTGTCTGTAGATGGACATCGTTCTTCTCCTTCCGTTCCTTTTCATCTGGCTTCAGGGTTCAGGTTCAACCTGAAGTGCATCATTGAACACATTATTCGCGATCATAAGCACCGCCATGGTGGTCATGACGACGAGGGTTTCCTCATCGAAGGCCGCGCGAAGCCTTTCAAAGAGCTCATCCGGAATCTGCTTTGGATTTTTCGCGATGGCGCGGCCATATTCGATCATGAGCTCTTCCTCAGGCGTGAAGGCAAAGCCCTCGAAATCCTCAATGCCCATGCTTCGCAGGAGCTTTCCGAAATAGGTGGTGCACACGATACAATCATTTTCCACAGAGATCGCGTACTCAAAGAAGTCGGCAGCCCGTTTCCCGACAAGCCGCTGCAGTTCCCTGTCCACCGCATAGGACTGTGCCTCCAGCGCTTCAAATGCTGATACATTGTGCAGCAGGGTCAGCTTTTCATTCGTCAGCCGGTATCCCTGCCGCAGGTGTTCATCAACGGCAGCTTGCGCCTCAGGCGGAAGATCAGTCAGATTCACTGGTGCAATGCGCGGCATAGTTTCACTCCTTCCGAATCATAAAACCTGCAGGACAGCATGTTTGCACGACCATCCCATGCAAGAATTCTCTTTCTTTGCCATAATGCTTTTCCACCTGCACCGGTCAGGTATAAAGGCTCATCATTCTGATCCTTTATCCTGCCTCGGCAGCTGCTGTCAGCTACTGCTCAATCCATTTCAAAGATTCGATCAATTCAGGAATAACAGCCTCAAAATCCACGCCATACCAAGGTTTTTCCGGGTTCTTCAGTGTTTCAGCAATTGTAAGAGCAGTGTAATCTGCAGCGATTTTCAGTGCTTTCGTTCTGCCGGCGCCAAGCACGAACGAACCAGCCAGTACGCTTGAGAAGATATCCCCGGTACCATGGAATGCTGCCGGGATCCTGTCATTCTGATAATGGAAGAATTCTTTCTTTTCAGCATCATAGCCCATCGCGCCGGTCTTGCCCTCACCCAAAGAAACACCGGTAAGAATCGGAGTCTTCGTACCGATGGCTGCAAGAGCCAGCAGCATTTCCCTCACATAGTCTTCCGTATAGGCTTCCTGATAGGGAAGACCGGTCAGAAAGCTGGCTTCTGTGATATTGGGATCAGCAATATCTGCAACAGCACAGAGATCCGCGTTTTTCTCTGCATAATGCTCATTGAAAGCGGGATACAGTTTTCCGTTATCTCCCATTGCCGGATCAACAAAGACGAGCGTGTTTTCATCCCTGAAATCTTCAATGATACCGATCACAGTGTCGATTTCCTCTTCAGTGCCAAGGTATCCGGTATAAATTGCATCGAAGGTGATCCGTTCCTGTTTCCAATGATCAGTAATCGGTTTCAGCTGATCAGACAGGTCTTTGCACGTGAACCCTTGAAAAAGGGTGTGTGTGCTGAGGACAGCCGTCGGCAGTATCGTCGTTTCGATTCCCATAGACGACAGAAGCGGCAGAGCAACCGTCAGTGAACATTTGCCGAAGCAGGAAATGTCCTGGATAGTCAGTATTCTTTTCATGTTCTTGTGCCTCCATATTCATAATAAAAAGTCCGGCAAGGCTGCATTTCTGCATGCCTTTACCGGATTCAGGAACCGAGCGGCAACAAAAATGCAGGCAGAGGACTGTGCCTTGCCTGCAAAAAAACACTGCTTCAGAAAGTGTCTCTACGCGCAGATGGGCACAGCATGAGCCATACACATGCAACACATCCGGCAACAGAGCATCACGCTACGGAACATGCGGTCCACCTCACTTAAAGATTTACATGGACATGCTACAACAATATGTCTGCATTGTCAATAGACAATATGTATTTTATTTGACCACTGTTTCGAACCGTCAGCTAACCAATGATATCGCGCAATAAACCAGAGACAGCGCCATGAGCAGGCTGATCACCATTCTATGCTGCTGAAACAGTTTCTGCAGTTTCACGCCGGCAAACAGCCAGGCAAGATTGCAGACCGGTCCGGTAAAGGGGAGAAATGCCCCAACCAAGAGCAGAGACAAAAAATCCTTTGTATAGGGAAGAACAAACGAAGACAGCGCCGTCATGCAGAATACGATGATTTTGACATTGGTCAGCTGTACAAACAGCCCGCTCCAGAAGGAAGCCTTCCCGGCAGAGCGATCCTGCTGCCGCTCTTTCGCAGAGCCCGGGAGAAAAACAGGCCGGATGATGTTCCAGGCCATCCAAAGCAGGTAGGCTGCTCCTGCCCAGGCAAGGTATCGAACATACTCACCCAGCACACTCCCTAAAAAAGCATTGACCATCGCGCTGCCAAGAGAAACAATGGCAAAACCGGTAAACAATCCTCTCCATTGCCTCAGCGCTGCCTGTTTTCCCTCATTCATGGCCGTAGAAAGTGAGCAGAGATTTGCTGGGCCTGGAGTTATACCGTTGATAAAACAGAATGACAGAAAAGACGGGATAAGAGAGACTGGCACTCACCTCACCTCCTGCACAAGTCTTTGACAACCTCTCCGGCAATAATCAGTCCGACAACAGAAGGAACGAATGCTGTGGAGCCGGGAATATCCCTGCGAACAATACATTTTCGAGTGCCTGGCGGACAGATGCAGTGCTGCCGGCAGCTGATGGACGGGTCTTCCAGCGGACGGGTCGGCTGTTCGGTGGAATAGACCACCTTCAGGTGCCTGATACCGCGTTTCCGGCATTCGCTTCGCATGACCCTGGCCAGGGGGCATACAGACGTCCTGTAAATATCTGCCACGCGGAACGCTGTCGGATCCAGTTTGTTTCCGGCGCCCATGGAACATATAATCGGCGTATGGGCATCCCGCGCCTGTTCCACCAACGCCAGCTTTCCCTTCACGGTATCAATGGCGTCCACCACATAATCATATTGAGAAAAATCAAACTCCGCCCGTGTTTCGGGCATGAAAAAGGTTTTATGGCTTACAACCCGACAGTCCGGATTGATCTCGTGCACTCTTTCTTCCGCTATGTCAACCTTATATTTCCCAACTGTTTTTCGTGTGGCATGCAGCTGTCTGTTCAGGTTGGTCAGGCAGACCCGGTCGTCGTCGATCAGATCCAGCGCACCGACGCCGGACCGGACAAGCGCTTCCACCGCATATCCGCCCACACCGCCGATCCCAAACTGCTACCCGGCATTCAGACAGGTGTTGCATAGCCTCCAGGCCCAGCAGGAGTTGTGTTCTTGAAAACTGATTCAGCATGGTCCATTCTCCGTTTCATCAAAAAACTCCGGGGAGAAACGCTTTTGTCCCCGGTATTTCCATGTAACCATCGTCTGTGAGGTATAGTCCGGATACATTATGCAATCACCCGGATCAGCATCATATAAACAGCAGTTCCAAGGAAGATGCTAAGAAGAGTCTGATGCTTCCATCGATAAATGACTGCGGTCAGAAGCACAGCAATCAGTCCCGGAACGCCTGTATGCGTCACATCACCTTTGGCCCCGCGCAGACAATAGACAATCAGCACTGCCATAATGGCTGAAGGGAGAACGGATCCCAGATGTGCGAGCCATTCCGGCATTTTTCTGTCTCCGTGAAAGAGAAGAAACGGCAGCGCTCTGAGAAGAAAGGTGATGGCTGCAGACACAGATACCGCTAAAAGAAAATAGACAGTCACGGCTTTTCCTCCTGCCTTCTCATATTCCAGACGACCAGCGACGCGGACGCAATCAACAGTGCCGGATGGATGAAGCTGCTTTCACCGAAGACCATCAAACAGACAATGCCGGTAATCAGTCCTGCCACTGCCGGAAAATGGCAGTGTGCTTTTTCCCACTGATCGACAAAGATCGTCACAAAGAGCGCTGTCATGCAAAAGTCGATTCCATCCATGGAAACAGGAATCAGCTGGCCGAGCACACCGCCGATGACCGCGCCGATCATCCAATAGCAGCGGGCCAGTACTGCGACATAAAACATCACTTCCCGCCGCTCTTTCTCCGGAAGGTCCAGCGTGCAATTGACCGCATAGGTTTCATCTGTCATGGTGTGAATCATATAAGGCTTTTTCTTTCCCATGCGATTGAAAACGTCTACAAAGGTCAGGCTGTAAAAGGTTTGCCTGCTGTCCATGAAACAGGCTGTCAGCCCGATCGTAATGACGGAGGCGCCTGCGGACAGAAGAGAAATGAGCACAAACTGAAAAGCGCCTGTGTATACTGTGAGACTCACCAGCAAAGAATCATACCAGGGAAAGCCGGATTCCTCCATCAGGATCCCATAAGCCATACTGACAAACAGATAACTGCACAGGATCGGAATGGACTTCACGAAAGAATAGTGCACCAGTTCTCTTTTGTTCATTTCTGCTTCCTTATGGCAGCTGAAGCACAGTTTATTTGCCGTGCTTTTTTTCTGCCGCTCTTTTAAAATGAGAGTATGCCTGTTACCTGATCATCTGCCGTTTCGAAAGCCAGGCGGAGCTGCGAAATCGCCCTTTGCACCTGGATAGCGACCTTTCCTGCTTCACTCAGTGACGCTGCACCGCACTCAGAAAGCTCCGTGCGCGTTCCGACTGGGGATGAAGGAAAAAGGCCTCCGGATCAGACTCTTCGACAATCCTGCCCTCATCCATAAAAATGATCCGGTCGGCGACGTTCCGGGCAAATCCCATCTCGTGCGTCACGATCAGCATGGTCATCCCGTCTGTGGCAAGTTCTGAGATCACTTGCAGCACTTCCTCGATCATCTCGGGATCCAGTGCGCTGGTAGGTTCGTCAAAGAGCATGGCCTTGGGGCGCATGGCCAGTGCCCTGGCGATCGCCGCCCGCTGCTGCTGACCGCCGGAGAGCTGGGCAGGCACTTTGTGCGCCTGATCGGCGACACCTACCCGCTCCAGCAGCCGCATCGCTTCCGCCCGCGCTTCTTTTTTGTCCCGTTTCAGCACATCCACCGGCGCAAGGGTCATATTGTCCAGGATGCTCATGTGCGCAAACAGGTTGAAGGACTGAAACACCATGCCCACCTGGGAGCGGACGGCAGCCAGTTTCTTTCCCTCCTCCGGCAGGGCAACGCTGTCGATCAGGATTTCTCCGGCGTCGATGGTCTCCAGCCGGTTGATGGTACGGCAAAGCGTCGATTTTCCTGAGCCGGAGGGGCCGACAATCACCACGACCTCGCCCTGATACACGCGGAGGGAGATGTCCCGGAGCACATGCAGGGGGCCATAGTGCTTATCGACATGGCGAAGCTCAATGATCGGGGAATCCGTCTGAGTCATACGGCGCTCCTTCCCGCTCCTGTCCTCCCGGCTCCGGCAGCCAGCCGGTCCGAAAGCCTGTTAAGCAGATAGTTGATCAGAATATAAAGGACCGCTACAACCAGATAGACCGAAAGCATGGCGTCATAGTTGGATATCAGCACTTTGGCGTTCTGCATCAGGTCTGCGCAGGTGACAATATAGGCGAATGTGGTATCCTTGAGCACAATGACCAGTTCGGCAATCAGGGAGGGAATCACAAACCGGATTGCCTGGGGAAAGACCACCTTGTAAAACAGCCGCGTATCTGTCAGGCCGAGGGAAAGGGCGGCCTCCGTCTGTCCCCTGGGCACCGCGTTGACACCGGAACGAAGTGCTTCCGCCACCACACCGCAGGCAGAAATGGCGCAAGGCAGAGTAATTTTCCAGAAGGCGCTCAGCTTCCAGCCGGTCTGTGGCACGACCAAGAAAAAGAAATAAATGAACAGGAGGGTGGGCACGCCCCGTGTAAATTCAATCAGCACCGTGCTGATAAACCGCAGCGGCCTGTTTTTCCGCAGCTTTCCGCGCATCATCAGAAAGCCCAGTGCAAAAGCGATACCGGCGCCGGTGACAGCCGCCTCCAGTGTGGTCAGCAGCCCCTCTCCCAAAAAGCGCCAGGTGGTCGCCCGGGCAAAAAAAGACCAATACCTGGCATCCAGCTGCCCGGTAACGGCAAACTGCCGGATAACGAGCGCGGTCAGCACGACAAGCGCCGCCATAGCGAGCCACGTCAAAATGCTGATCCGCTTCCGCGCTGCAGGTCCCGGCGGTTCATACAACATTTCCCGGATCGATGTCGTTTTCATCGGAGGATCCTCACTTTTTTATCAATCAGGCTGCCCGCCAGCCCGATCAGAAGCGCCGTCGCGCAGTACAGCGCTGCGGAGATGGCAAAGGCTGCCACGCCGCCCGCGGCGCGGGTGTTGATATAGGAGACCAGTCCTGTCAGCTCCATAGGCCGCAGGGGGACCTGAGAAGCCAGAGACGTGGTGAGCATCGTGGCCACCAGTAGGTTGGTCATCGGCAGGACCGTGGACCGCAGCGCCTGGGGAATGACAATCCGGCGGATCATTTGGAAGAACGTCAGGCCAAGCGCCCGGGCAGCTTCAATCTGCCCGGGCGCAATGGTATTCATGCCGCTCATCAGGTGCTCCGAACAGAAGGCGGAGGGGATCAGGGAAGTGGCAATCAGAACGCAGGCCCCATAGGAAAAGAGGATCTTCAGGTAGGGCAGCGCGTAAACCAGCAGGATCAGCAGCGCCGCCCCGGGAATATTCCGAAAGATCTGGACATAGAAATCTCCCGCGGATCGTAGCGGTCTGATTGGACAGACTCTGAGAACCGTAATGAACACACCTAGCGCAAAAGCGGCGGTAAAGGAGAAAGCTGTCAGTTTCCAGGTGGTCAGAAGCGCCTGAACATATCGGTCACCGTACTGTGACAGCAGATTTGAAATGCTCATATCTGTCTCCCCTGAAAAGGGGCCTCAGGACCAGTGTCCGAGGCCCGTGCATCATAATCCGTTGCTGTTATTCGCCGACCGCAGGAGCTTCCGGAGCGGTGTCAATACCGGTCCGGTCGCCCAGGCTGATCTGCCAGAGCCTGGCCCAGGTGCCGTCCTCAATGATTGTCTGAAGGAACGTATTGACGAAAGCGACGCCGTCAGAGTCTTTCGGCAGACCGATGCCGTAGGGATCCACCGGCCCGAATACATCGCCGGCAATGGCGTAAGCGCCGGGGTTCTTCACGATTGAGTTAAGAATCAGCGTGTAGTCCGTCACATAAGCATCCGCTCTGCCCTGTTCCACAGCGGTGCGGGCCTGGATATCGTCCTCGAACTCCTGCACAATGGCATCTGGTGCGTACTCTGCCAGAATGCTCGGGCCGGTGGAGCCGGACTGGGTCGCGACAATTTTGTCGGCCAGGCTGTCAATGCCGGTAATTTCAGTATTGCCGGCCTTGACCAGCACGGCCTGCTGAGAGGTGTAATACGGCCCGGCAAAGGAGATCACCTCCTGGCGTGAAGGCGTGATGGAATAGGTGGCAAAGACCGCATCCACCTGTCCGCTGGTCAGCACCGATTCGCGGGTGGAGGAGGTGACCTGGGTCAGCTCGAACTTGGTTTCGTCGCCCAGGATATAACGGGCCAGCAGCTGATACAGTCCCGCGTCAAAGCCGCGAATCCCGTTATCCGTTTCGTCCAGCTGGCTGAACAGGAAGGAGGTGCGGGTGCCGCCGACCCTCAAAACGCCGGCTTCCTTTACCGTCTTAGCCCACTGGCTGGCCTCGATCGTGTCCGCGTCAGCCACAGGGCCGGAGGCAATCAGCGCGTCAAAGGCTTCCTTATCAATCGCGACGGGATCGTTCTCCTCCGCCAGGGCGGAAAAAGAGAGGGTGAGAAGCAGAATGGCCGCGAGCACGAGGGAAACAGACTTAACAGTGATAGTTTTCATAAATTCATCCTTCTTTCTGTCATTTGTCGATTTTTGTCAGCCGGGAATCCAGATTTTTCTTCCCGCAATTCCTGACATCGGTCACACACCGAGCCCACATGATAAGCTCTCATATCCTTCACCTCGGTAAAAGGAAACGTCCGCATGCTTCAGCCACTGCCTTCACCTGCGGACGCGTTCGTGCCCATGAACAGTAAAAGCAGGTGCGTGATGCCCCTGCTTTCATAAACGATCAGTTCCGTTTATATACGCAAAGTGGACATGACGCAGGCCAGCGCATGCACATGCTACACATACACATCAGGTTCAGCTTCATCATAGCCACTCCTTTCTGCTGAATGGGCACATTATAAACAATAATGTCTATATAGTCAATAGACAATATAAATTTTAGCAGTCCGGTGGGTGAACAGGACTCAGACTCTTCTAGAAAAACGCAGTAAGAAAGAAAAGGCAGGTGAATAAATCCATTGGTTGTAGAGTCTACGCTAACATCATCGTTACGAGTGGGAATAGAGATTGTATTTTGACTGTTTTCACCTTGACAAACGGCTTTCACCGGCATAAAATGCCGTCATTCCAACAAGGCGCAAGGGTGTGCTTGATGCACCCGGCGCCTTTTTTGGTATTTTTACAGAAACGGAAGTGAGAAACATGACGTATTCTCCTGCAAACACCATTTGGGTATTGCTTGGCGCGGCCCTGGTTTTCTTCATGCAGGCGGGCTTTGCCATGTGCGAGGCAGGCTTTACCCGGGCCAAAAACACC
>CACYNZ010000055.1 GCA_902775835.1 uncultured Eubacteriales bacterium
TGATGAATTCTCTGTGCTTTCAACTGCTGATTTGTCTTTCACCCACGCGAAAATCTCATCTACCAGAGGTTTGATCTTTTCCTGTCTCTTCCGCAGATGTTCTTCTGGCGGAAGATCCTGTCGCAAACAGCGGACATTTGGGGAGACTTCGACGGAACTCAGTGGAACCACTCCGGCGGGAAATTGGTACCGGCGCCATCATGGCTGTACCGGCACATGATACCCGTGACTATGCTTTTGCCCGCAAGTTCGATCTGCCGATTGTCCCGGTTATTGAAGGGGGCAATGTGGAAGAAGAAGCCTATACCGGCGATGGTGTTCATATCAACAGTGAATGGCTCAACGGCATGAACAAGAAGGATGCCATTGAAGCCATGCTGAAGTGGCTGGAAGAGAACAAGTGCGGTTCAAAGAAAGTACAGTACAAGCTCAGAGACTGGATCTTCTCCCGTCAGAGATACTGGGGTGAACCGATCCCGATCATCCATATGGAAGACGGCACGATGCGTACAGTTGCGACAAGCGATCTGCCGCTGGAACTGCCGGCAACCGACAACTATCAGCCTTCAGCGGATGGTGAATCTCCTTTAGCCAACTGCACGGACTGGCTGAATGTTGAAATTGACGGCATGAAGGGCAAGCGTGAGACAAATACCATGCCGCAGTGGGCTGGCTCCTGCTGGTACTATATGCGCTATCTGGATCCGCATAACAATGAAGCGCTGGCTGATAAGAAGCTGCTGGATCACTGGCTGCCGGTAGATCTGTATATCGGCGGTGCGGAACATGCTGTTCTGCATCTGCTGTATGCAAGATTCTGGCATAAGGTCCTGTATGATGCCGGGGTTGTTTCCTGCAGGGAACCATTCCAGAAGCTGTTTCATCAGGGCATGATCCTTGGCGAAAACGGCGTCAAGATGAGTAAGTCGCTCGGCAATGTCGTCAATCCGGATGATATTGTGGAAAGCCATGGTGCTGATGCTCTGCGTATCTATGAAATGTTCATGGGACCGCTGGAAGCTTCCAAGCCCTGGTCCACCAAGGGACTGGACGGCGCCCGCAAGTGGCTGGATCGTGTCTATCGTCTGGCAACGGATGAGGGCATGGTCGTGGATGAGACGACGCCTGAATTGAATTATTCCTACAACTACACCGTCAAGAAGGTGACAGAGGACATTGAATCCCTGAACCTCAATACAGGCATTTCTCAGATGATGATCTTCATCAATGACTGCTATAAGAACGGCAAGGTCAATAAGGATATGATGATCGGCTTCCTGAAGCTGTTCTCCTGCTATGCGCCGCATCTTGGTGAAGAACTGTATACAGCGCTGAGCGGGGAAGAGAGCGTTGCCTATGCCAAGTGGCCGACATATGATGAAAAGGCTCTGGTCCAGAACGATGTCACCGTTGCCGTTCAGGTTAACGGCAGGATGAGAGGCAAGTTTGCCTGTGCCAAGGATGCATCCAAGGATGAAATGATTGCCAGGGCGGAAGCACTTGACTCTGTCAAGCCTCATATTGAGGGTAAGAATATTGTCAAGGTCATTGCCGTACCGGGCAAGATCGTCAATATTGTCGTGAAATAATTCTGTGCTGATCGATAGAAGGTCTGCAGGTAATATACGCCTGCAGATTTTTTTATGCTGATATGAAATCCATGTAAATAAAAGTGTTATATCATGTAAGCATGATTGAAAAACGTAAGAAGTTATGTGAACGGCTGTGGAAGGCTTCAAAGCCTCTGCAGCTGCTGCAGGTGGTTTTCACCATACTGCTGCTTGGCGGTATATGGCTGTGGCGTCATCTCATCAACGCTCTGATCCTTTCCGCCGGACGTACTGCCATTACATCCGGTGATTTCAAATATCTTTTTACAACCTGGCAGGGCTGGACCATTATCCTTGTCAGTCTGGGCATGATCATGCTGTATCTTTCTGCTGTCATCTCCATGCATGTCCATTATGCGGATGAAGTGATCCACCAGCGTGCATTTCATTACTGCTCACTGCTGAAGGAAACAGGGCAGGGCATGCGTCTTTTATGGCATTCAGAAGGCGTTCTGCTGCTGTTTCTTACCTCACTTCTGGTGCCGCTTTACAGCATCGGCTTTTCTGTCTCTTTGACAAGGCAGTTTGCCGTGCCTTCTTTTGTGGCGTTCTATATCTTCCGTCAGAAAGTGCTTCTTTTCGCGTATCTGATTCTGGTAGGAATCAGTCTCTATTATCTTGTGCACTGGATCTTTGTATGGCCATGTGTGCTGATTGAAAAGGAAAGTGTGACGGAAGCCATGCGGCATGCGGAAAGGATCATGCATGGACACATCAGAATATGGCTGAAAGAGATACTTCTTCTGACTGTTTTCCTTCTGGTGTTTCTTGGCATTGCCGGGGTGTTTGTTCTGATTCTGCCGGAACATCTGCTGGACGGACCCGGCTTTACGAAAGGGATCGGCTATGACATTGTCAACGGGATCGGTGTATTTACGCTGTGTCTGTATGTCCTGCTTCTGCTGCAGGTGCCGGCGGTATATGCCCTGCGTCAGCAGGAGCTTTTTGAGACGTTCCGGCATCATCAGATCAGTTTTTCGTATCAATCTCTTTCCTTAAGAAGGCAGCGGGTGATTCTGTGTCTTCTTTCTGCCTGCAGTGCAGTTTATTTCAGCATGCATTTTGATACATACTTTCCAGACCGGCCGCATACCGGCATCATTGCCCATCGGGCGGGAGGATCAATGACCATTGAAAACAGTCTGGAAGGGCTGCGTCTTTCCATTGCCCATGGGGTGAAGGGAGCCGAAGTGGATGTACAGCGGACCAAGGACGGGCATTACATCATCAACCATGATGTGGATTTCTACCGGGTATACGGGGTGGAAAAGAAACCGCATGAGATGACGCTGGAAGAAATTGAAGAACTCAGGGCATCGGATGGCAGCCATGTGCCGACCATTGAAGAAATGCTGCAGACCGCCAAAGGCAATGTGAAGCTTTACATTGAGATGAAAGGGGATACGGCAGACCGCCAGATGGCGGATGATCTGGTGCGGATCATCCGCTCCTATAACATGATCCATGAAACAGCTCTGATCTCATTACGCTACAACACCATCAAATACACCGAAGAAACCTATCCGGAAGTGGAAACGGGCTTTCTGTACTTTGCGTCCATCGGCGATGTGACGGATCTGGAGGCAGATGACATGATGCTGCAGGAAAGAATTGCCACGGCATCCAATATCAGAAGAATCCATGATGCGGGCCATAAAGCCATTGTCTGGACTGTCAACCGCAGGGCTGCCATCCACCGCTTCCTCATGTCGGATGCGGATGCCATCATCACAGATAAAGTGGGAAAGTCACAGGCCATCCGCCAGCAGCTGAAGAAAAGAACGTATCTCGAGCGGATTCTGGATGCCATTCTGTAGCTAAGAGAGCGATTCTTCGCTCGGAATTGGAAAAAAGAAAACTGGAATAAAATATGATCCAGGAGATAAAAACCACTCTGACCGGAAAACTGTATCATGTACGGATTATGGTAATAGTATGTGAAAGAATTGTTAAATAACGGGGTACAATAATGAAACGTAAATAAAGTGTCAAAATTTGTAACGTTTTCGGGACATTGTGTTATAATGAAAGTACTTTAGGAATTCTGAGAGCCAAATCATTAGAAAGGGGTCTTGAAATTGGTTAGCTTTTTCCTTTGCCTTGCAGTACTTATCATAGGCTATTTCACGTACGGCAAGGTCGTAGACAATGTATTTGCACCGGATGACCGTGAGACACCGGCCGTAGCCATCAATGATGGCGTTGACTATGTGGTCATGCCGGAGTGGAAGCTGTTTCTCATTCAGCTGCTCAACATCGCCGGTCTGGGTCCTATTTTCGGTGCTCTGACAGGTGCTGAGTGGGGACCGGTAGTTTATCTCTGGATTACGTTCGGTACGATTTTTGCCGGCGGCGTGCATGACTATTTCTCCGGTATGCTTTCCGAAAGAAATAACGGTGCTTCTATTTCCGAAGTTACCGGTACGTATCTCGGTCCGGTCATGAAGAATGTCATGCGTGTCTTCTCTGTCATTCTGCTGATCATGGTTGGTACGGTATTCGCCGTCGGTCCGGCGGGTCTGCTGACAGTGCTGTTCACAAATGGCGGCGTCAGTTCCGGTATTGTAACCAAGGCTACATTCTGGCTGGCGATCATCCTGATCTATTACTTAATCGCAACCTTTGTTTCCATCGATAAGATCATCGGCAGAATCTATCCGGTATTCGGTATCTGTCTGATTATCATGGCACTTGGTGTCGGTTTCGGTACGCTGACCAGCGGCAAACCGATGCCCGAACTCTGGGACAACTTCAGAAACATGCATCCGAATGGAACACCGATCTGGTCCTTCATGTTCATCTCCGTTGCCTGCGGTGCCATTTCCGGTTTCCATTCCACACAGTCTCCTCTGATGGCAAGATGCCTCAAGAGTGAAAGACAGGGACACTTCGTCTTCTACGGCGCCATGGTCGCTGAAGGCATTATCGCTCTGATCTGGGCGGCAGCCGGTGTTACTCTGTATGGTGAAGCTGGACTTGTATCCGTCGGCGGCGGCAACTCCACGTCCGTTTACACAATCTGCCAGGATACCATGGGCGGTATCGGTATTGTATTGGCTATGCTTGGTGTTATCGCATGTCCGATCACTTCCGGTGATACCGCATTCCGTTCTGCCCGTCTGACTATTGCCGACTGGTTCCAGATCGATATGGATGACTGGAAGAAGAGACTGGCATTATGTATTCCGGTACTTGGTGTCGGTGCGATTCTGGGCTTTGGTAATACGCTTGGCTTCATCGATTATTCCATCATCTGGCGTTATTTCTCCTGGACAAACCAGACGCTGGCCATGATCGTTCTGTGGGCCGGATCCATGTATCTGGTACAGAATAAGAAGAATTACTGGATTACTGCTGTGCCGGCAACATTCATGAGTGCTGTATCTGCGACCTATTTCTGCATGGCGCCTGAATGCCTCGGTCTCATCAAAGGACTGACCAACAACACAGCTGTGGCATATCCGGTTGGTATCATCACTGCAGTCGTGTTCCTGTGCATCTTCTTAAGAAGTGCAAAGAAGGCTGTTGCAGCCTGAAAAGCTTAACAAGCTCTCAGATTCAAGTAGTATGACGGCGGCAGAAGAATAAGCTTTCTGCCGCTGTTTTTATGGGGAGGATCATATGGTTAAAACAGTATTGTTCGGTACATCTGCTTTGGATGCAGAGACACTGAAGGAAGACAGGAAGAACTGTCGGAAAATCGGTCCATGCGGCATCGGTGAAAAAGCGCTGTATCTCAACAGCTTCTATTTTTCCCGGCGCTATTATGTGTGCTATCGGGATATCCGCCGCATCTTCAAACGGGTTGCCATGTCAAAAGGCGGCTATACCGGCAAGGGTGTATTCGGGTCCATCCCATATCTTGTCGTACAGACAAAGGATGGCAGAGAGAAGCAGTGCAACTTCAAGTTTGAAGAGCAGGTGGATCAGATTCTGAAAGTGATGGAAGAGAAACATCCTTCCATTCCCACCCACAGTGAAAAGGCGGAGAAGAAGCTGAGAAAAGCGGCTGAAGCGGAAGAAAAGAAATATCTGAAGCACCTGACCCCTGAAGCCAATCATACGGTTCAGCAGCTGCAGGAAGCAGAAGAACGCCTGCAGAAGGCGGATTACTATAAGGAACTTTCCTACGCTGCCAGACAGAAGCGGATACAGGATAATATCAGACCATCCTGGCGGGCCAGTGCCATTGTACTGTTGGCGGCTGCCATCGTTATTTCACTCTTCGGTCTGTATACCATCCTGCATCATCGCAATACCTTCTCCCTTGTATGTCTTTTAGGCGGACTTGCGGCAATTGCATTGATTGCGGCGGTACAGGTATTGCCGACCGGCACAAGAAACCGCAGAGCGGCGGAAAAAGACTGGCAGCAGGCACTTGATGACATGCGCAGGTATCTTTCGGATGAAACATTCCCGGTGCCGGTACAGTATGCCCACCCGGCTGTACTTGAAAGAATGATCCGCATTATCAGACAGGGTAGGGCATCAACTGCTCAAGAAGCGCTGGCGGTACTGAAACAGGATCTTCAGAAAATGGATCATACCGTAAAGGTATCCCAGGCGGAATATGATGAAATCACAGCGATCAAACCGATGTTTCTGATCTGTGATTATCAATGACGGAAAGAAGGAAAGTGTATGAGACAGGATCCGCTGGATAATCTGAAAGAAGAAGGAATTGAGGAAAGCCTCATCTCAGGTATTGAAACATTCCGTCAGACTTATTCATTGGAAGAGAAGTGGCAGAAGCGGGTACCGCAGCCGGATTACTTCTATTATGGAAAAGATATATGGCGCAAGGCGCTGGCTGCGATTCTGGAAGGAGAGAATCTATTGCTGATCGGACCCAAGGCAACCGGCAAGAACGTACTGGCGGAGAATCTGGCCGCCGTACTGAACCGGCCGGAGTGGAATGTATCATTCCATATCAATGTGGATGCGTCCTATCTGCTAGGTGAAGATACCTACAATGGAAAGGAAGTTGTCTTCCGTCCCGGTCCGATTACTCTTTGTGCAGAACATGGCGGCTTTGCCGTACTGGATGAAATCAATATGGCCAGGAATGAAGCCCTGGCGGTTCTACACTCCATTCTGGATTTCCGCCATGTCATAGATCTGCCGGGTTATGAAAGGATTGCCGTACAGCCATCCTCCCGTTTCATCGCAACCATGAACTATGGTTATGCCGGTACGCGTGAACTGAATGAAGCACTGTGTTCCCGCTTTGCCGTGCTGCAGATGCCCATCATTGCGGAAAGCGATCTGCACAAGCTTTTCCTGCATGCCTTCCCGGACATGAAACCGGATATTGCCGAACAGTTCATGAAACTGTTCTATGATCTCAACCGCAAGGCAGAACATGCGGATATCTCGGAAAGAGCGGTGGATCTGAGGGGTCTATTGGATGCGGTGCGGATGATCCGGCGCGGTCTGACTTCCGGTGAAGCGCTTGAAATGACCATTACGGACAAGTCCTTTGACAGCTATGAAAGAAAACTCATTCATGATGTCATAGCGGCAAGGATACCGGAAGATCTGAAGGCAGAGGACGTCTTTGCATGATCCGGAGGGAATACAGCGCCCTGGAAAGAAGAGCTGTCAGTCAGATCTATAACGGGGCGGAACGCTATGACTTTGCGCCGTTCTTTCTGGCGATGAGACCGGGTGGTGAACCGGAACTCTATGTCAATACGCTCATCGGTCTGGCTGTAAAGTGGCTGGATGCCGCCAGGCTGTCTGCTTTCTTTACTTCCTATGAAAGCAATGTCAGAAGCGATGATCTTGATGTCATCAGCTGGCTGGGACTGGAAAATGCCCTTTATGAGAAGGAAATCGGCCAGCGTCCGATCCTGAAGCAGCTGCGTGAAGAATTTGCTTCCCAGTTCTTTACTTCTCATCAGACTTTATCCCGCCAGCAGATGATGACCATGAATGTCAGACTGTATGAACAGAGGGAAGCACGCTGGGCAGAAGTATGCCATCATACGATGCCCGTTATGACAAAAGAAGCGAAAGAACTCTGTCAGGCTTTGAAGCTGTCTGGCGATCTTGATACAGAGGGCATCATCAAAGCACTTGAAAACATTATGCGCACCTATTTCCATGTGCTTGACTTCAAAGCCGACAGCAGCCATCGTTCCATCTCCGAAACCCTTTCTTCCTTCCTGAAGAAAGTCATGTACCGTGAGACCCATGAAACCGATGCCCTGCTGGTCAGACAGAGCGGAACATCCCATGAAACAGGCGGAAAGGAAAGAAGGCTGGAAAGAGGCCGTCATGTTTCCGTCCATACGGAAAAGGATAAAGCCTATATTGAAAGCTGCTTTGGAAAGAGTCTGATCAGTGAAACGGAAAGAAAGATCCTGGAACGGGATCTATGCCGGGATCACCATGCCTATTGTCATCTGTATCTGGCCGGGGCTGCCATTTCGCAGGAAGAATGCAAAGATGAAGAAAGCCGGAAGTTTCAGAAAGAAGTGGAGAAACAGGCAGCGAAGAACCGGAAGTATCTTTCTGCCCAGGGTGCCAAAGCTTCTTCGGCCATCCATACCCTGAAGGCACGGTTGGATGTATTGCTGGCAACGTATGATGAGCCGCTGGAAGATAAAAGCCGGGAAGGAAAGCTGAAGGGAGACAGGTGCTGGCGGATGGGCATCCTCCAGGATCCTTATGTCTTTACAAAAGCAAGTGCTGAAAAGGAACACCGGCTGAAGGTTGATTTATTGCTGGACGCATCCGCCAGCAGACTCAACGTACAGGAAATCATTGCGGCTGAGACATGGATTCTTGTACAGAGCCTGAATGAACTGCATATTCCGGTACGGGTCATGACATTCCGTTCCCTGCGGGGCTATACTGTATTACAGAGGCTCAAGGATTATCATGAGAAACAGGCTGACGGCATCCTGAATTATTACGCAGCCGGCTGGAACCGGGATGGACTGGCTTTAAGGACAATGGGAAGACTGATCCGGGAAGAAGGGAATCTTGTCAGTTATCAGCAGAGCAGGGTCAGTGACGGGTATGAACATTTGCTGTTCATCCTGACAGATGCCAATCCGGATGACAGTACACCGATCCCCGCAGAAGGAAATCTCAGCCTGGATCGTCCGTATGAAGACAGCGATGCCGTAGAGGATACGGCACAGGAGGTAAAGAAACTGAGACTTTCAGGTATTCATACCATGGCCGTGTATCTTGGGGCCAGCGCCCATGCGGACAATGTTCATGAAATCTACGGCACCTCTTTTGTCAGTGTGAAAAACATTGAAGCACTGGCCTCCGGCATCAGTGCTCTATTGGAAAAGAGTCTGATCCGCGTACAGAAGTGAGGAATTATGTTTGAAAAGAAAACGGATTTCTATCGTAAGAAAGATAAAGAGACATGGCTTGCCATTCGCAGGGCATTGAAAGAAGAAGGCATCAGACACGTGGAATGCGGCCATTACTTCGGCGATTCCCTGGCTCCTAACGGGTGCGGGGGACAGCTGGACCCGAGAAACTTCGGACCGGCTGGCAGGATCGACCGGGATGTCTATTACATCCGTGTCCGCGAAGAGGACAGGGAAAAAGCGGCAGAAGCCATCCGCAGCCATGGTCTGGTAACGGAAGTACATGAATACCGCACGGAAAAGTGAAGCAGCGATGCTTCACTTTTCATGTGTGTCGGGCATGACACACATCCAGCCTGCAGTAGACGCAGGTCACGGGTATTTGTCGCCAAGTGAAGTAAACCACCAGCCGCAGGCGGTGACGCCGAGGGTGAAAGCAGTGGCTAGCATATTTCTGAGCTTACGTACAGAAACCTGATTGAGGCCATAAGGCGGACAAGACTGCATGTCAAGTCAAAGTCCGAAAGACAAACGTAAAGCCGATCGGTAAATCAGGAAGCTATGGAAATTAAGGATGTGTATCTTACCCCGAGAGGTCTTGCGGACAGATGAAACCTGACACAGGGAATCCGAAACGCTTTTAAACAGCTATCGTTATCATCTGGTCGGAAAAAGGTTTATCGCAAGAAGTCAGCTGAGGTCATAGTAGTGAGGAAGTCCCTGTAAAGGAGATGGAGCGAAGGACCTAATGTTTGTATAGTGTGCAGCGCTATACGCAAGAATCGGATAATCCGAATGGGAGAATATGCCTGCAGCAGGGGAACGTAACCCCTGACGGCAGAAAGGCCCGGGGAGGTTTCCGGAGACATTTACGAATAGAGAGAAGGAGGCACAGCGGTATGGAGTTAATGGAAATGATTCTGAGTGATGAGAATCTGGAAGAAGCGATCAGGAGGGTTAAGAGAAACCGCGGCGCGGCAGGTGTGGACGGCATGAAAACAGAAGACCTGGACGATTACTTTGCACAGCACAAGGAGACAATCAGACGGCGAATCATGAACATGCAGTACAGGCCGATGCCAGTCCGCAGGGTCTATATCCCCAAGCCCAATGGCAAACAAAGGCCGTTGGGTATACCGGCAGTCGTGGACCGGGTGGTACAGCAGGCAGTGGCGCAGGTGCTGAGCGGCATTTATGACAGTTCGTTCAGTGCTCACAGCTATGGATTCAGACCGAACCGAGGCGCACATGATGCAATGAAGGAGGTCCTGAATGATCTGAACAGCGGTTATGACTGGGTAATTGATCTCGACATCGAAAAGTACTTTGATACAGTGAATCACGACAAATTAATCTCTATCCTGAGAGAGAAGGTAAACGACAAGAGAACGCTTCATCTGATCCGGTCCTTTCTGAAGGCCGGCGTGATGGAGAATGGATTCGTGTCACCCTCAGAATTGGGAGTGCCTCAGGGCGGCCCGCTGTCGCCAATACTGGCAAATATCTATCTGGATAAATTTGACAAAGAGCTCGAAACCAGAGGACTGCACTTTGTGCGGTACGCAGATGACTGCGATATCTTTGTAAAGAGCGAAATGGCGGCGAACAGGGTGATGAAGTCGGTAACTTCGTGGCTGGAAAGGAAGCTGTTTCTGAAGGTCAGTCAAACCAAGACAAAGGTTGTCAGACCGAGCGACAGTGAATTTCTGGGCTTCACGTACTGGAAGACAAAGGACATGTGGCACTGCAAGCCAAGCGATGACAGGAAGGAGCGTTTGATCGCAAAGACAAAAGCAGTCCTGAAACGCAAAGAAGCAGTGTCAAGACCTCTGGCAGTCACATTCACGAAACTGAACCAGATCATAAGAGGATGGGTAAACTACTTCTCAATCGGAGATATGAAAACCTTCCTTGGTAAGTATGGCACATGGATGCGGCACAAAGTCAGAGTAATCATCATCAAGCAGTGGAAGATACCGAAGAGAATCGACGCGAACCTGCGCAGAATCAACGCTAAGTTCCACTGTAATTTCACAGAAGAGGATACCTTCAAGGTGGCAAACTCCCGCCTTGGGTGGTATCGCAGATGCGGAATGGATGTAGTGAACTATGCTCTCAGTCCCAGAGTGCTGGCCCTGGCCAATAGGAAAACGGGAAGACCAGGACTGGTCAACCCGTTGGATTACTATCTTGGGAATCGTAAGTAAATACAAACGTAGCGCCGTATACGGAAGACCGTACGTACGGTGCAATGGGAGGGTCGAGCCATAGGTGCGGCTCACTCTACCCTATTATGGAACAGCGTGATGAAAGAGAGGAGGTAGTTGTGTTTCCTTATTTTTGATATAATATCGGAGCTATGGAAGAATTCACGGTGACGATTGATGCTTTCAGCGGACCGCTGGATCTGATGCTGCATCTGATCCAGGAAAAGAAGCTGGACTTACTGGATCTTGATCTGAATGTACTGACCGATCAGTACTGTGCCTATATTGAAAGCATGCAGAATATGCACCTGGAAGTAGCCGGGGAATATCTGGCGGAAATGGCGCATCTGATTGAGATCAAGTCACGCCGGATGATCCCGGGCAGTAAGGATGAAGAGACCGTGGAAGAAGATCCCAGGGAACAGCTGGTCAGAAGACTGCTGGAATACCAGCAGTACAAGGATGTTTCGCAGCAGCTTGAGAAGTACTATGAAGACAGACAGCTTTCCTTAAGCAAGCCGCTCAGTTCAGAAGCGGATGAATGGATCAAAGACAATGAAGATATGCCGGTGAAGGGATCTGCTTATGACCTGCTCAGGGCGATGAAACGCATGCTTTACAGGATGCAGCTGAGTACGCCGATGGAAAGAAGCGTATCGGTCAAGGAAATTTCCATTGAAGACAGAGAGCTTGAAGTCAGGGCAAGACTGGATCAGCTGCCGCCGACATTCCGGTTTGAAAGACTGCTGGATGACTGCCATGATAATCTGGCCAAGGCGATTGCCACCTTTATTTCCGTACTGGATCTCAGCCGCAGGCATATTCTGGTTTTTAGTGTGGATGAAGATGAAGTCATCTGGTTTACAAGAGGAGGTGTTACTTCATGAGTGAAGAAGAATTATCAGAAGATAACGCTGCAGTTCTTGACTGTAACTATGATGATGAGGAAACAGGCAGTCATGATTCAGATGAGCTGGATGAACAGGCTGAAGCAGTGCTGGAAGGACTGCTGTATATTGTCGGGGATGAAGGGCTGAGTCTGGATCAGGCCGCCCTGGCTCTTGATATCAGCCGGGAAAGATGTGAAGCGCTGCTGGATGATATGATGCAGAAATATCTCAAACCGGACCACGGCATAGAGCTGACAAGGTATGGCGATACGTATCATTTTCTCTCCAAAGCCGGTATTCATGATTATGCGGCCCGTCTTTTCAATCTGAATAAAACCGACCGGCTTTCCCAGGCAGCCATGGAAACACTGGCGATTGTTGCCTATAAACAGCCGGTTACCCGGGTGGAAATTGAGGAAATCAGAGGCGTAGGGGCAGATGTCATGCTCAGAAAGCTTGAGACAAGAGGGCTGATTGCCGAGGCAGGCCGCTCCGAAGCACCAGGCCGTCCGATTCTCTATAAAGTAACAGATGCGTTTATGGATGCGTTTGGATTAGTGAGTCTGGATGAGCTGCCGGATCTGCCGGATTTCCATCAGGATGCCCAGGGTTCTGATCTGTTTGAAGAAGATGAGAAAAAGCCGCAGGGGGAAAGTCAATGAGAAGGCTGGCGGGCGCTATTCTTGCGGCTGTACTGCTTCTGGAAGGATGCGGGAAAGAGCCTGTGCAGACAACCGGTCTGTTTCCGGATACCGCTACCGCTGAAGCAACCCAGGCCAGCAGTGAAGCAGAACAGATTGCATCGGATCTTTCGATCACGGATCTCAAGCGTCTCAGGGACAGAAATATCAAAGGTCTGTTCTTCAATGGCAGTCAGATCTATACTGACGCTGCGGTTCTTGTATCAGAGAATGATAAGGCCGATCTTGTCGGTGTGTTCTATGTTACAGATCTGCAACAGGCAGAAGAGGGCATACGGAGCTATCTGGCACAGATGAAATCGCAGTATACCGTATACAGTTCGTCTGAACGCTTCAAGATTGATAACGCTGCCATGGCAGATAATAGCAAGGATAAGATCGTTGTGATTATCTGCGATGATGTGGAGGCAGCAGAAAAAAAGGCTGAAGAGGCAGTGCAGCAGTGAGACTGCTTTGGCAGATATAAGGAGGAAAACATGATTGACCGCTATTCACGTGAAGAGATGAGAAATGTCTGGAGTGAGGAAGCCAAATTCCAGGCATGGCTTGATGTTGAGATTCTGATTGATGAAGCCTGGAGCAAGCTGGGCGAGATTCCGGCTGAGGATGTGGAAAAGATCAGAAAGAACGCGAAGTTCTCTGTTGAGAGAATCCAGGAAATCGAACAGGAGACAAGACATGATGTCGTTGCCTTTACAAGATGCGTATCCGAGAGCCTGGGACCGGAAAAGAAATGGGTTCACTATGGCGTTACTTCAACCGATGTTGTTGATACGGCCAATGGCATCCGCTTCAAGAAGGCTGATGCGATTCTGCGTCAGGACATTCTGGATTTCATGGATATCCTGAAGGAAAACGCATTGAAGTACAAGGATACCATCATGATGGGAAGAACGCATGGCGTGCATGCGGAAATTACTTCCTTCGGCCTGAAGTTTGCTTTATGGTATGAGGAAATGAAGCGGAATCTGGCCCGCTTTGATGATGCGTGTGCGGATGTGGAATGCGGAAAGATTTCCGGTGCTGTCGGTACATTTGCCAATATTCCTCCGTTTGTACAGGACTATGTCTGTGAGCATCTGGGCATTCATTCAGCCAATATCTCCACCCAGGTTCTGCAGCGTGACAGACATGCCCATTATTTCGCTACCCTGGCTCTGATCGGTTCATCTCTTGAACAGATGGCAACCGAGATCAGACATCTGCAGAGAACCGAAGTACGTGAAGTGGAAGAGCACTTCAACAAGGGACAGAAGGGATCCAGCGCCATGCCGCATAAGAGAAACCCGATCGGTTCAGAAAACATCTGCGGCTGTGCCCGTGTGTTAAGAGGCTACATGGTGACAAGCTATGAGGATATTGCCTTATGGCATGAAAGAGATATCTCCCACTCCTCCGTGGAAAGAATCATATCTCCGGATGCGACGGAGCTGCTCGACTACATGCTGCACAGATTCGGCGGCATCCTGAAGAATCTGACTGTCTTCCCGGATAAGATGAAGAAGGATATCTGGCTGACTAACGGCGTCATCTTCTCCCAGCGCTTCATGCTGAAGCTGGTTGAGAAGGGCTGGAGCCGTGAAAAGGCATATGATACCGTACAGCCGCAGGCCATCAAGGCA
>CACYNZ010000056.1 GCA_902775835.1 uncultured Eubacteriales bacterium
AGCTCAGACCCATGTCATATTTCCGGGAAATGGTGCGGGATCCGACCGGTTCCGCTGTCAGAATATAGTCATCAATGATGGCCTGAAGAATTCTGAACTTTCGCTCATCCATGCCCATGATGCCCGCTCCTTTCCTCCAGCACTCTGGTCTTATTAGCACTCTCGGGCAGTGAGTGCTAACTTCGTGTGATACGATAACACCAGTTCTATCCTTTGTCAAGAGTTTTTTGACCTTTTCTGACAAATGAGAAAAACCGCTTTCCGGAAGCCTTGAAAATCCTTGATTTTCCTAAATTCTTTTCATGGTTTTCTCATCAATTTCTCATAAAAACATCCGAGAAAGGTCAGACTTTTTCTTCCTTTCCCGGATGATTTTTCCGCGCGGCCGATCCGCCCCGCGATGCTCCCATCATTTCCTATATCTGTCCGGAGGCGTCCTGCACTTCCTCAAGACATGCTTCCGCAGCGTCCAGGACCAGCATCCACTGGTAATACTCCTCGCTTTCCGGATCCTCCGGCTCGTCCTCCTCAATCTGCTCCGAAAGCTGTGCCGCCTTTTCCATCATCCTCTGAAGTTCCGCTTCATCCGCGTCTCCCAGCTTTTCATCCAGTTCCGCTTCCAGCGCGCTGACCGCTGCTTTCCATGCTTCAATTCCCATGCTTACTCTTCCTTTCTTTCCTGTGTTTCATGCTGCCGCATCTGGCCGTTCCCTGTTTTCGGCAGCACAATTCTGGCCAGCGTGCCGCCCTCCCCAGACAGGCGTCTGACGGTGAGCGTGCCGCCGCAGATAATGCTCAGACGCTCCGCAACATTTTTCAATCCGATGCCTGTATGTTCTTCCTTGCTGCGCGTCACCGGATTATATCCGACACCGTCGTCCTCCACTTCCACCACATATCCCGTTTCCGTTTCCCCGGAACGGATCCGCACAGTTCCGCCGCCTTTTTTCGGGGCAATTCCGTGCTTGACCGCATTTTCCAACAGCGGCTGCACAGACAGCGCCGGGATCATGAAATCCTTCGCACCGATGTCATACTCCACCGACAGGCGCTTTCCATAGCGCAGGGACTCCAGGGAAAGATAGCTCTTGAGCACTTCCAGTTCCCGGCTGAACGGTCTCTGCTGCTCGTGCTCCATGGCATCCAGGTTGTTCCTGAGAAACGCCGTGAAATCCCCCACAGCCTGCTGAGCCGTTTCCGGATCGCGCTCGCACAGGTAATAGATGACGCTGAGCGCGTTGTAGAGAAAATGCGGCCGGATCTGGCTGATCATCAGATCCATCCGGCTGCGTGTCAGTTCCTTTTCCTGTTCCGCCATCCGGTGCATATCCTGCACGTGAACCCGCACATACAGCGTGAGAAGGGTCAGCATGATGATCGAAAGCCTTATATGAGAGCCTGAAAAAAAGCTCATGGCATAGGGCACCACCATCGGCAGAATTGCAATGCACGCAAACAGCAGACACCGCTGCGTTCCCAGACTCCGCCGGTGCTGGACCAGGGCAGCAAGATCAATGATAATGATGAAGGCAATCATGATCCCTTCCGATGAACTCTGGCCGAACACAGGGAACCCGTTCTCCACGGCGGTGAGCAGATTGCTGTTCAATACAGACATGAAATGCACGACCACTGCCCCGATGCTGGCAGGAACGGCAATGTACAGCAGGCGGCTGCTGATTGCCTCCCGTTCCCGGATCTTGAACATAAGATAGTAGGTATAGGTCAGCGGCATCAGGTCGTTGGCGAGATACCCGGGAATCACCATCCAGGCATACCCCGGGACAAGGCAGGCCATGCTCTCGCATATTCCATCCATAATACCCAGCCCAAGCAGAATCATGAAGGTGACTTCCGCCCGGGTCCGCTTTTCCCGAAAAAAACAGTATCCGGACAGCAGAATGATCCCGATCACGGCTGACATGGCATCTGTGCTCCCGGTCACAATTCTCTGGGTGAGCGTCATTTCGTTCTTCCTTCCTGCATGTCCAGCCAGGCATGCGTCATCTCCGCCCAGCTGTACTGGGACATGTACTCTCCGCAGTAGGGCGGTCCTTCCTCACCGGCGCGGTACCGGTAGTAATCGCAGTCGACTTCCGACACGCGGATTCCGATCTGTCCCCTCTGCTGGACCACAGCGGATTCGCATCCGACTTTCCGGAGGCTGTCCAGCAGATCCTTCCGGATCTGCTTGAGATAATTCTTCTGCAGGGCTTCCGACTTGTCGGACTCCCAGAGGATGGCCTGAACCTCCCCGTTGGTGCACATGGCTCCGTTTCTGTCAATCAGATATGCGAGCAATTCCTTGGTCTTCTGATATTCAAACCGGATCGGCACATCGGAACACAGGGCTTCAAAGTTGCCGAAGGTGAGAATCTTCAGACGCTTCTCCCCGCCCACCGGGTATCTCAGGTCCTGCATTTCCCGGCGCACGGCCTCCGCCGTCACCGGCTTCATCAGATAGCCGCTGGCATGCACGCCGTCTGAGGCCATAGCCTCCACCGCATAGTCCCTGTAGGAAGTCACAAACACAATATTGGCACGGTGATGTGCCTTCTTGATAGCCTTGCCCAGCATAAGCCCGTTGAGCGCGGGCATTTCCACATCCAGAAAAGCGACATCCACGGGATGCTTGGCCGCATATTCCAGAGCGTTTTCCGGATCATCAAACCCCGCGATATCCGCTTCCGGACACACCCGTCTGACCGTTTCCCGGATTCCTTCCATGATAATGGGTTCATCATCCACCACCAGTATATACATGGCGATGCTCCTTTACAGATCATTCTTTGCAACAGTCTATCACACCCGCCGGGAAAGACAAGCCTTGACGGGAATCCTGCGGGTTCTGTTCTTTTCCCGCCTGTCGTGATACAATTCCGTGTGAATACCTGCCAGAAAGGATACTGCGATATGGAGCATCTGAAGATCGGCATGATTTCCCTGGGCTGCAACAAGAACCGGGTGGACTCGGAACTTGCCCTGGGCATCATGAAAGAACATGGATACAGCGTCACCGCACGGCCCGAAGAAGCGGACATCCTGATGGTCAACACCTGCGGATTCATCGGACCCGCCAAGGAAGAAGCCATCGATACCATTCTTGAAATGGCCGGATACAAGCATTCCGGACGCTGCCGCCTTCTCGTCGTCAGTGGATGCCTCGCCCAGCGCTATCCCCAGGCGCTCATGGATGAAATGCCCGAGATTGATGTGCTGCTGGGCGTCAACCAGTATCAGCATCTTCCCGAAATGGTGGAAACTGCCATGAAAGACGGCCGGCGCATTTCCTCCGTGGAGGACTCCGGTACGTTCTGCGAGCACAGCCGTATTCTGACCACGCCTTCCTACAGCGCCTATATCCGCATCGGGGAGGGCTGCTCAAACCGCTGCACGTTCTGTGCCATTCCCCTCATCCGGGGAAAATACCGTTCCAGGAGCCGTGAGCTGATCCTCGCTGAAATCCGGGATCTGGCCGCGCAGGGCGTGCGGGAACACATTCTGGTTGCCCAGGATACCACACGCTACGGAACGGATCTGGGCGGACACACCCAGCTTCCGTCGCTGATGAAGGAAGCCGGACAGATCCCGGGGGTGGACTGGCTGCGCGTCCTGTACTGCTATCCGGATGAGACCGATGAGTCGCTTCTGGACCAGATGGCTGATTCCGACACCATATGCCCGTATCTGGACCTGCCCATTCAGCATATCTCCGACCCGCTTCTGCGCCGGATGAACCGCCGCGGGACTTCCGCGGACATACGCCGCTGCGTACGGCTCGCCCGGGAGCGGAATATCACCCTGCGCACATCCATTATTGTGGGATTTCCCGGGGAAACCGAGTCGCAGTTCCAGGAGCTTCTGGACTTCATTCAGGAAGCGCGCTTTGACCGGCTTGGCGCTTTTGCCTATTCCGCGGAAGAAGGAACGCCGGCGGCTTCCATGCCGGATCAGATTGATGAGGATGTCAAGAAGGAACGCCTGGACCGCCTCATGAAGCTGCAGGCCGGCATCTCCCTGGCCGCCAACCGCGCAAGGCTCGGGACCACGGAAAAAGTGCTGGTCACCGGCAGGCAGGGCCGTCTCTGGAAAGGCCGCAGCAGGCGGGAGGCGCCTGAAACCGATGGCGAGATTCTCTTTGCATCCAAACGCGAACTGACCGTGGGTGAGTTCTGCGAAGTGTCCATCACCCAGGCCGAGACCTATGATCTGCGAGGTGAATGTCTGTGAACCTGCCCAACAAGCTTTCCATGCTCCGGATTTGTCTGGTACCCGTCATGATTCTCTTCATGAGCCTGAATCAGGATATACTCTGGTATCTGGCCGCAGCCGTGTTCATGATCGCATCGTTCACGGACTATCTGGACGGACACATTGCCCGGAGTCAGGGACTGGTGACGGACCTCGGGCGGTTTCTGGACCCGCTGGCCGACAAGCTGCTGGTGCTCTCCGCCATGATCGCGCTGATCCCCGCCGGACTCATGCCCGCCTGGCTGGTGGTGCTGGTGCTGGCCCGGGATCTGGCCATGGACGGTCTGCGGCTTGCCAGCATGCGTCAGGGCAAGGTCCTTGCCGCCGGCAAGCTCGGGAAAATCAAGACGGCGAGCCAGATGCTCTACATTCTGGTCATCATGATCCTGCGCATGTCCGCCACAGCCAATGTGTTCATGATTCTCTTCACCATCTGGATCACCGGGATCACCGTATACAGTCTTATCGATTATTTCCGCAGGCACGGACATGTGCTGCTGGATGACAGTGAGGGCAAGGCATGAAGATCATGATTATCCGCCATGCGGAACCGGATTATTCCATCGATTCCCTGACCGCAAAGGGCCGCCGTGAAGCAGAAATGCTTTCCCGCCGGCTTGTGAAAACAGCCCGGGAAGAGCATGTGAGCGGCGTCTATGTGAGCCCCTGCGGCCGTGCCATGGATACCGCGTCCTATGTGCTCAAGCAGACAGGCCTGCACGCCGAGGTTCTCCCCTGGCTCACGGAATTCCGGGGCGTATGTCTGGACCCGGACCGCGGGTATGTGAAAAACTGCTGGGATTTCCGGCCCAGGACCTGGCTCGGCCGTCCCCTGCTCTATGACCCGGAGCATTTCTATGAAGATCCCCTGCTCCAGGGCGGAAACGTAAAGGAAATCTGGGATGAAACCACGCAGGGCGTGGACCGGATTCTGGCGGACCACGGCTATACCCGGGACGGCGGCATATGGACATGCGCGGACAACCGGGATGACGTGCTCATGCTCTTCTGCCATTTCGGCATTGGCATGGCCGTGGCTGCCTACCTCACCAGCACCTCCCCGTTCCTGCTCTGGCACACCACATCCATGGCGCCGTCCTCGGTCACCACGCTCATCACGGAGGAGCGCGTAAAGGGTGAAGTATGGTTCCGCTGCGTCCAGATGGGCGATATTTCCCATCTCTGGGCAGAAAACGAGCCGTACTCCACAGCCGGTCTGTTCGCAGAAGTGTACGACGGCCGTGACAGCACCGAGCCCGCCTCCTGGGGAAGCCGTGCCTGATCCCTTATCCGACAAACAGCGTGATCTGCCATGCAGATCACGCTGTTTTTATGCATGAAAAACCATTCTTCCGCGTCATGCCCTGCAGCAGGCTTCGATCGCCCGTGCCGCCGCCTGGGCAGCGCCGTCTCCGGCCTCCCGGTTGATGTTCTCCGTAAACTCCCCGCCGCCGGCGTACATGGCACCGAGCGCCAGCAGCATCTTTTCCGAACACGCATAGAAATGCTCAGAGATGAAGGCGCGGAGCTTTTCCACCTGTGCCCTGGCTTCCGGACCGTCAGGCGCCTTATCCCGGATATCCAGGAATCCGCGGAATATGTCCATCATGGCCTGTGCAAGCTTCTGACGGTCCTCCACGGTTCTGCCCTGATCCTTCTTTTCAAACTCATGGTATTCCCGCGTGCCCGACCATTCAGCTCTGGCCCGGGCGGCATATTCGTCCATGGTCCGTGTATCAAATGCACTGAAATCCAACTGTCTCACTCCTGTTTTCTTCATGTCACGCGCAAGGCGGATGAGACCTTCGATATGTTCCTTTCGCAGGCTCAGCAGTTCAATCTGATGCTCCAGAGCCAGATCCCGGTCAAAATCCGGACGGTTCAGAATTTCCCGGATTTCCCTGAGCGGAAACTCCAGCTCCCGGAACAGCAGAATCTGCTGAAGGCGTTCCAGGGCCGCATCGTCATACAGCCTGTACCCCGCCTCTGTCCGCTGTGCGGGCGGGAGTAGTCCCATCCGGTCATAATACTGCAGGGTGCGTACGCTCACCCCGGTCTTCCGGCTCACTTCCGCTACCGTCATCATGGCTCCCGCCTCCTCTCGTGCACGGACATGATAAACCATGACGCAGCGTCAGAGTCAACTGTTTTATCAGAAAAGATTTATGCCGCCATATGATCCAGCCTGCGGGCCAAGGCGCGAAGAAGTCCGGCCGTCATCTTCTGATCGTAATGAAAGGCGTCATAGGTCAGATGCAGTGCACAGCCCGGCCGCGCACCCACCGTCAGGTAGTGATGTTCCACCAGCCAGTCCGTCACCAGCTCCAGAACTTCCCGGGAAACGCCGGCAAGACTGCCGAAACAGGGAAGCTGGTCCAGAAGATCCCTGCGGATGACCGGACTGCGGCTGCCTCTGAGCACATCCAGCAGCACCTGTCTGGAGTAGAAGCGCGTCCAGGAGATGTCGGACACTGCCTGCAGCATGGCGTGCACCAGCGCATTCAGTTCCGTGCCCCGCCAGGTAACGCTTTTCAGAACGCACTCGGGAATGACTTTGGCCTGGCGCACTTCCGGCGGCGGAAGGCTCTTTTCCCGGCGCTTCTTCGGCCCGGGCTGAACCGGCTTCTTCTCCGGCTCTGGCGCGGCATCACGGACCGGCTCCGGCTCAAGCTCCAGGGAGACGGTGCGCCTGCATCCCCTGCCATCCTGCCGCCACTCCGTACACCCCAGAAACGGACGCCCGCGGGCAACCCGCACCAGCAGATACCCGTCACGGCATGCGTCGCATTTCCTGATGCTGTTGGGGCCGCCCCGCAGGTCATTGGTCATGAAATCACACAGTTCCGGCTCATTGGTGCACATGTACAGGCGCAGACCGTATGCCTCATTGTACCGCATCTGAAGCGGATATCCGCAGACAGGACAGGCCCTGGGCGACACAGGCACCACACCGTTTTCCTGCCACAGGCCGATCATCCGGATCCGGTCCGGGAACGCCGCACGGATTTCCATCAGGAATTCCGACGGTGCACTCTGCGGTGCAGCAATGTACACACGATTTTTCGTGCGCGTCAGTGCCACGTAGAAAAGGCGCCGCTCCTCCGCATACTCCATGGAACGGTCCACATGCGTGACAAGGCTCATCACGGGATCCGCCTCAATCTTGCTCGGAAACCCATACACCGCGTTCTTTCCATTGATAATGATCACATTGTCATAGCCAAGGCCCTTGGAAGAATGGGCATTCATATAGGTAATATCCATGTCCGGATACTTTACGCTTTTCAGGGAATGGCCCCTGTACTCAAACAGTCCGGAATTCTCCAGCTGCTTTCCGTCAAACCCGAAGCGGCCCAGCAGAAGAATCTGCCCGTACGGCTTACCGTCCTGCTGCGCATACCACCGGATCTGTTCCAGGGCATTTTGCACGCATCTGGCCGTGGCGTTGGCCTGACCGCTCCGCCAGTCCGTAGTCTGATCCTTGCGTGCCGGATCATAGGTCAGTATGACAATGGGATCCTGGATATGCTTGTATGAATGCAGGGTCTTGCGCATCTGTTCCGGGTTTTTCTGCACAAATCCGCCCGCCACGTCAATGATCTCCTGGGCGTTGCGGTAGGTATTCTCAATGCGCATGATCCGCGCGTAGCCCATGATTTCCCGGAAGTGCGTAAACTGGGATATGTCAGACCCGGAAAAGGCATAAATGGACTGCCAGTCATCGCCCACCGCCATGATCTTCGCGCCTGTCACGCCGGCCATGGCCTTTACAAGGTCGCATCTCTGCCGGGAAATATCCTGGTATTCATCCACAATGATATAGTCAAAGTCCAGCGGCTGCTTCAGGTTTCTGACATCCTCCAGCACATGGACAGATTCATTGATCATGTCCTGATAGTCCACGCTTTCCCGTTCCGAGAGCACGCGCTCATACTCCAGGTAGCAGGCCCTGCATATCTCAAGGAAAAGCCTTGTGCGGACATTGTCCGTCTCACGGTGCATCCGCTCAAAATCCTCTTCGGTGTATCCGTTGGTCTTGAAATTCCGGATAAAGTCACAGATCAGGTTCAGCATCTTCCGGGCGTAGCGGCTGTTCTCCTGACGGATAATCCCGCTGATCACCTCCGCAGGGTCCCTGGGGCTCAGAACCAGTCCGTGGGCAGTCAGCTGTTCCTGGAGATGTTCCCACAGCGGACGCCCGTCACGGTAGGACGAGTATGTATAGATCAGCTCCGTGCCGTGCTCACGGTGCAGAAGCACCTTCCGGTTGGCCTGGTCCCGGTAGCGTTTCAGCGCATCTTCGCTCATGCGGTCATTCTTTCCGTCCTCCGAAACGCCGAAGTGTTCCAGATAGACGCTGTGCTCTCCCTGACGGATCAGGAAGTCCGGCGTGTACGGCTTCATGGCGCCTTTAATGGCATAGGGATAGAGCGGTTCATACTGATAATCCAGACCATTGAGATACAGAGTATTGGCAATCTCCACTTCCTGCCGGGAGCGGAGCACTTCAGACTGGAGCGTGACCTTCCGGCCGGACCGGCGGTCCAGGATTTCCCTTGTATACCCGTTCAGTTCGCTGCGCAGGGTGGACAGGTTCAGCTGGGCAAACTCTCTGCGGAGCGTTTCCGGATCGTCTGCCTGCAGAGGACCGTCCAGATACATGCCGAAGAACAGCACCACCTTTTTGGCGATCTCCGGCCGGCTCATCATCTGATTCAGGAAATAGTCACGCACCGTAAAAAAGAGGCATCCGTCATCCACCACTTTCCGCGGCGTCGGATCCTGTCTGCGCAGTATGGCATTGCCGGTGGAATGGAATGTGGCGATGGGACACGGCAGGTGCAGCTGACGGTTGACGCGCTCCCTCAGCTCCTCCACAGCCATCCGGGTAAAGGTGACCACCAGAATCCGTTCCGGGGCCACGCCGCAGAAACGGCATAGATAGGCGATCTTTGCCGCCACTGTGGTCGTCTTTCCGGCCCCGGCTCCAGCAACCACCAGTGTGTAGTCTTCATCCGCCAGCACCACTTCCCGCTGGTCCTGATCCAGTACAATCCCCGGATCCAGGTCATCCAGCAGATGGTCCAGCAGGTCTTTTTTCTTCTCCATGGCGCTGCGGATATACCGCTCATTGCGTTCCTGGACCGCCTGCTCCGGATTCTTCAGCATATCCAGCATATCCGCCCGGATGCCCGCCCCGGCCAGCAGTGCTTCCGGGTCCGGACAGTGCCTGAGTGTTCCTGACAGTTTCTGAAGAAAAGGAAGAAACGATGCCCAGGCGCTCCTGGGCAGAAACCGGTCCTCTTCCAGCAGCCGCTGAACGTCCAGAAGCGTTCTGCGCTGGGCTTCGGACAAAGCCCGCTTTTTTTCAGAAGCAGGGGCTGGAAGATCTCTGCTTTCCGGTTTGACATGCAGTACCGCTTCCCTCCGGTGTCCCCGTGACAGCACCCGCCTGAAAAGGTCCACGAGTTCCACGTTTCTCCCCTCCTTCCGCTTTTTTTCCTAGATTATAGCCAAACATGCCGGTACAGGCAATCCTCATGCCCGCACCGGCCCATGGCACAGAAAAAGGCTGCCCGAAGGCAGCCGTGAAATCCGGATTACTGCATCATTCCGCCGACAAGCTGCTGAACACTTTCAGGCAGCAGGCCGATCAGCGACGCGAGCTGCGGCATTACACCGGTCAGAAGCGAAGTGGCGAATTCCTGGCGTTCTTCATCGCTGAGCTTCATGATATAGGTAACGTCCTGGCTCTCCGCAATGGAGGGATCCGGTTCGCCAGTGGTGATCGTGCCGTTTGCGATCACAATGGGATCGGTGTCAAGCGCTGCCTTGAGCTGGATTCTGGTGCTGCCTTCGCAGGTCTGACCGTCGCAGTTCAGCTCATAATCATAGATGATGGCGCCGTTGGGGGCCAGGGCACCTGTCTCTTCATTCAACGCAGACATGGCAGCCGAGATGGTGCCGTTCAGGCTGGTTCCGGAGACAATGCCGGCATAATTGAAGCTTACGCTGTTCGTGGCCTTATAGTCATCTCCGTCAGGCTCATAGGATGTCACCGTAAGAGAGACGGTGCCGCCGTCATAGGCGTAGCTCAGTACGACCGTGCCCACTTCTTCTTTTCCGTTCTGCGTAATATGAATCTCTGCATGCCAGGTCCGGGCGTCTTCCTCTGTATAGCGTCTTACCGTGACAATCGCGCTTACAGGCTTTGTCTCATTGGTGTCGTTCACATCCAGCTGAACGGCCACAGGCTCCTGGGTCTCACTCAGATACACCGTCAGGGTAATATGTAGGGTCTTGGTGCTTTCCTCAATCTGCTCATCAGTAAGCTCAAGGAAGGAAGCAGCGTTCATCTGCTCAAGCGTTTCCTTCAAAGGCTGCAGGTCCTTGACCAGGGCTTTGACCAGGGCGGCAATACGCTCGCCGTCCAGATCAATCTGAAGGGCTCCTACGGCAGGATCGCTGTCATCTGTCCAGCTTTCAATCTGAAGCATGCTCACGCCGCTGCTCATGACTTCTCCCAGTACCGACTGCAGGTTGGCCATGTCCAGGTTGGCGGTGAACTCAAGGTTCAGGGAACCGTCCTCGTTGATCGGCAGCTTGCCGCTGGACTGGATCAGCTTCATGACATCTTCCCCGTCCATGCCGATCACCTTGCCGCCCAGCAGGTTGGATGTCACCAGAACGCCGTTGCCTGTAGCCGCAATCGTCAGATCCACAGCAGTCTGCCCCTGCAGCGTCAGGCTGTCCTTTACCTGGCCGTTCTGCACACTGGACTCGGAGCCCAGAACCCCGAGAAGATCCATGATGATGCTCACCATGGGATTTTCCGTTTCAGCATTGCGTTCCGGAACCTCAAAGGCGTAGGTTTCCGTAATCTTCTTTCCGCTGTTCACCACATTCATCAGATTGTTCACCAGGGTCTGCGCATCTGTCACGACCGCTTCTTCCGCCATGGAAACCATGGGCAGCACCATCATGACCAGTGTCAGCAGCAACGCAATAATTTTCTTCATTTACGTACACTTCCTTTCCAGATATTATCATTATTGTACGCACTCAGGCGTATATAGCTGATTATACAGGATACAGCAAATTTTGACAATTCCGCGGTTCCGTGAAGCGTGTAAAAAGAACATGTCAGCGCAACAGATGCGCATGACTGCCGCACATTCCGTCCTTTATCCGGTCCGTCCGTTTTCCTGAAGCGGTCACATTCAGGCCGCAATGAAAAACCGGCCTCCGAAGAGACCGGCTGCATACACCTTATTTCCCCAGCCCGAACATATTGGCCAGGACCGCTTCGTAACTCTCTTTCTGGGAAAGGTCCATATCTGCGCTCAGGCGCATGACGACACGGTTCGCCTTCAGCAGGAATCCTGAATGTCTGGTATCCATCTGCTTGAGCTGTTCCAGGCGTTTCTGCGCCTGGTCCATGGTATCAAACACCTCGATGAATCCGCCCCTGTCAAGCAGTGAATCCCTGCCGGTGAGATTTGCGTCCACCCATCCGGCTTTGGATGTATACATGCCCGGCTGATTCAGCAGATGATCCGGGTCTGTCTCTTCCGTGAAATCATACGCTTCCACGATCGGCATATTCCTCAGATACATGGCTTCCAGAACATTCTTGGCATCATATCTGCTCTGCCCCGGGCTCAGCACCACGAACAGCACCACAGCCGAAGCCACAATCAGCAGGGCAAGTGCAAACATCCAGTACCGGCGTACCATTTTCCCGATACTGAATGGTTCTGTTGCCTGCACAGCCAGCCCTTCCCTCGTCATCTGCGGTGTGGGCACGGAGGTACTGCTTGTCATGGGAACAGGACCCGTATACAGGCTTGCCTGAGGTACCGGCGCACTGAATGAACCGGCATGCTGGGTCATAACATATCCCTGGGAACCATAGGTCTGGCTCATCGGCTGCGCATAGCCGCCGGTCTGGAATCCTGCATTCTGGTATCCGCCGGTGCCCATGCCCCGGCTGCCCGCGGTATAGCCGCCGCTCTGCACCTGACCCTGGGTATAGGGACTGCCGGCGGTACGCACGTATGGATTCTGGTTCGCATATGGGTTCTGTCCGCCAAGCTGGCCCTGATTCATATACGGATTCTGTGCGCTGTACTGATTCTGATTCACATACGGATTCTGTCCGCTGTACTGGCTCTGATTCGCATTTACATAGGGATTCTGAACCGCTCCGGCTGCATATGGATTCTCCTGATTCGCCGCAGACTGGACCGGCTGCCCGGATCCCGCAGCCGCTAGAGGATCCGGATACGGGTTCTGATTATATCCCCTCTGCACCTGTTATCCCTCATTTCCGGCAACACCACACACACGTCTTGTTCTGATCCCGTCTGAACTTTTTCTCCCATGCTTGGGATTTCTGCATTGCCTGTTTATATTTTTACGCAAAACAGATATCTTGTCAATGCCAGGCATGGGAATGACGCAAAAAACAGCATTCCCGCAGTGCCCGGCTTCATGGGAAGCGCCTGATATCTAGGGCGTTTCCCATGCTTTCCTTATATTTTCCCATTCCCGCGCGGACCTGTTTCCGGAAATCAGTCCTTTTCCTCAGGATCCACATCAATGAGCACTTTCATCGTGCTTTCCCGGTGCTCATCAATATAGGCATAGGCGGAAGCATAATCCTCAAAGGCAAAATGCGCTGTCTGCAGGGGCTTGAGCCGGACCCTGCCCGTCTGCACCAGACGGATCGCTTCCACATAATCCTCATGCCGGTACATCATGGAGGTATTCAGATCCAGCTCCGAATCATTCAGCTTTGCCAGGTCCACATGCGCGGTCTTTCCAAACACGGCCACAAGAATGATGGTGCTTCCCTTACGCGCGTTCTGAATAGCCTGTTCCATGGTCGTATCCGAGCCTGCACAATCATACGCCACATCCGCGCGGTCCGGTCCGAAAGCGCGGACCAGTGCCTCGCTGTAATCCTCGCGCGATGTATTCACCACATAATCCGCCCCCAGGCTCTTTGCCAGGGCAAGACGGGTGTCTGACAGATCCGTTGCCAGCACTTCCGCGGCCCCAAGCGCCTTGAGCGACTGAATCAGCAGAATGCCGATCGGACCGCAGCCCAGCACCACAGCCTTTGCGCCTTTCAGTTCAGGGAAGCGTCTGGCCGCGTGCACCGTCACAGCCAGCGGCTCGATCATGGCTCCTTCCGAATAGGTCATGGCATCCGGGAGCAGCGTCACCTTGGACGCGTCCACAGCGAAATACTCACTCGCCGTTCCCGTCGTCTGGAATCCCATGACTTTGAGTTTTTCGCACAGATTGTATTTTCCATGAAGGCAGGGATAGCAGCGCCCGCAGAATACCTGCGGCTCAATGGTCACTTTCTGCCCGACCTTCAGATCCTTCACATACTCGCCCAGCTCCACGATCTGTCCGGATACTTCATGGCCCTGCGTCACCGGATAGGAAGTATACGGGTGCGTTCCGTGATTCACATGAATATCGCTGCCGCAGATGCCGATCCGCTTGATTTTCACCAGCACCTGATCCGGCCCGGGAACCGGCACAGGAATCTCCCGGAACATGATTTTTCCAGGTTCTGTCATGACCTGCTGCTTCATAGTCATCTGCATATTATGCTGCCTTCCCTTCTCTCAGACATTGTCAGGGCCATTATATCAGTTTCCGGTTCCAATGGCATGTTTTTTTCATGCTTCTCAGCACCGGTTCCCCACGCATCGGAATTCCGTTCAGGATTCCCTGATCTGTCTGCCCGGATACGTGAAAAAGTGATATAATGCATATATGCTCAACAAGGGAGGTAACAATATGTCACAGAATGGACCACGCGGACGCGTCCGCAAGGTGGAAGGCACCGCCAAGGGGCCGGAACGCAAAGAACAGGTAAATACGCAGGGGCCCGTCGGCAAGCAGGACGGTTACGCTGAGCGCCGTGAGCAGAATGCCCGGCCTTCATCCCAGTCCCCTGTTCAGGGAAGACCTTCCGCTGCCAGGCCGGCAGCCCAGACAGGCAGCCCGCGGCCCGCACAGCCTCAGTCATCCGGATCACAGACAGGCCGGCCTTCCGGCGCACCCCAGA
>CACYNZ010000057.1 GCA_902775835.1 uncultured Eubacteriales bacterium
TCACTTGCTTTCTTCATTGTATCCTCCATGTTTCCTCATAGATAAAGCATCCCCTGACTGCATCCGCAGAAGGCAGGACTGACTCCCGGCAGCACACAGAGCGTTTCTGCAGTTCTCGCAATGGTGCCTTTTCCGCCCCGGTCAGGGGGAGCCCCGGCGTTTTCGCTTCTGCATCGTCCCCATGATCAGGGAAATTACCCGCTGAAAACGGATCATGGCAAGTATATCACGCATCAGCCGGTCAGCGGGCCATGGAATGGATTTTGCGTGAAAACTCCTCCCTGAAGAGGGGTAAAGCGTGTAAAACTCAGCAGAAAAACTGGATAAATGGCAGAAGCAATGGTAAATTGATGGAAATCTGACGAGGGAGGTGAAACCTGTGGCCCGATACATGCTCTATAACGATGATGTCCAGGTTGCGGTGTTTTCTGTTCACCGTTCTGTCATTACCGGGTTTATCCCTCAGAAACCGGAACTGCTCCCAAAGCAGATCTGCCATGCCACAGCTGACGGATTTGCCTCCTGGCTGCGGGAACGGGCCGTTGACGTGAACAATGCCGTGCATCGAAACCTGATGCATGAACTCACCGGGAGCCGCGACAGGACCACAATCGCGCTCCGGACACATATGTTCAGCATTTCCGATACGTTTACGTGTTTTGAAGAAGGCTGGTTCACTCCAAGACTTCAGTTATGCCTTCCAGAAGGTCAGAATGCGGTAAGCGACTATATTCTGCTATCCAGTGATACAGTTTTTCGCAATCTGCCCATTTCCACTCCAAATGCTTCTACAGATGGATCATTCACAAAGACCTGGAAGTATGAACACGGGGATTGGTGGCTGTACAAGCTGCAGCCCAGTGCTGCAACCAGAACTGAGGTTACCCTCAGCCGTGTGCTGCAGGGCATCGGATGGGATGCCGCAGAATACCGTTATGTCGGGAAGCGCCTTAAGCAGGTCAGGACCCGGAACTTTGTTCAGCCGGGCGAATTCTTTGAGCCGTACGATTCATTCCGTTTCTTCTTTGACGATCCCAGTGACGACGATGATGTCATTTATCGAAACATCGCATCGCTGGGAACAGAATTTGAAGAAGCATGGAAACGCATTCTCCTGGCCGATGCAGTTTTCGAGAATACAGACCGGCATATGCGGAACTTTGGTGTGATGCGTTCCTCCCGAACAGGAGCGATCCTTCGTCTGGCTCCAAACTTTGATAACAACCAGGCATATCTGGCAAACCCGAGCGGGTCTTATTCCAGCGGAATGCTGAAGCTGTATATGAAGCAGGCAGATGACAGAGATTATCAGAACCTTAGAGTGCTGACTGCTGAAATGAAAAAGTATCCTTATCTGAAACAGGCATCAGATGCATGCCTTGCTTTTCTGAACTGACAGGGAGTGATCACAGGCCGCTTCCTGTTTTCTGTCATTCACGTTCCGGGGCTTTGGCTGAATTCGTCTTCCTTTTATCCTGCCAGAAACTGCCTCTTCAAAATCTTCCCGTCATCACCCATGCCTGAGCTGCGCTGTTCCGGCTGATAAGGCATACAGCTCAGTCCGCCGGAGACTATATAATGGCATCGTGTATGGTGTCAAGTCTGAATATGAAGATGAAACGTCCGCTGTCTGTCCGGCATTTCAGAAAAAGCACAGCCCTGACAGGGACCCAAAATTCCTGCCTGATACGTGCCTATTTTCGGAAAACAAACCAGTTATGCGACCAGGGCACCGGCAGACTGAAGAGGGTGATCACCTTCTCGGCCGCGTTCCGGTACCAGGAGTAATTCCATCCGGCGCCCATGTCCGTATACAGCGCATTGGTCACACCGAGCCGGTGGAGCTCTGCCATGAAGTCCTCAAATCGGATCATGTTGACGGAATCAATGATGCACAGATTGCCGTTCAGTTCCGCCAGGGTTCTGTAGCAGCGGACCCTGGGCCGGGATACGAGCATGACCGTCTCGCCGTCCCGGATCAGGCCGAACTGCATGAACCCGCTTCCGCCCGCCTCGGCCGCCTTCCGGACTGCTTCCGTCGGGTTGTCGAAGTCGAAGGAAAACCGGCCGTCCGCAAAGGTGAAGGCGGCATAGCTGGACTTGTTGTACGGGCTCAGATAGAGCTCACCTCTGACCGCATGGTCGCCCTCCACATTCTCCTGGGTAAAGCCCAGGCTCACGTCATGCTGGAACGCCGCGCCGGAGCACCAGGTGATGGACGCGTCGGACTTGGGCGGGCGGTGCTGACATACCAGCTCCACTTCCGTGTACTCCGGGAAAAACACATACACTTCGCCTGTATTGTAGACAACGGTATGGTCCGCCGGAAGGATCTCGGCCGGAGACATGGAAGAGGCGTCAATGCTGTCCGGAATCCGGACATGATACTGGGAAATCAGGCCCATGAAGATAAACAGAAAGGCGGGGATGACAAAGAAGGAAGACACGTACAGAAGGCGGTACAGCACCTTCAGCGGCCTGGCCTTCAGCTTTTCAGGACCCCAGAGATAGATGATCAGGGTGATGACCTGGCATATGGCCAGCGTGAGATACGCCGTGTGCAGAATCCTGAGGCTCATCTGGGCCACGAAATACACCGTATACGCAAACAGGGACAGAAGGGTCATGGAAATCAGCCAGATCCCGGACAGCCGCTCTCGCATCGTCATACGCGTTTCCTTCCTTCCCGCTTTTCCCTGCGCAGTTCCTTACGCAGCGCGTTGAATGAATCAAACTGGGACTCGATGCTGACCAGAAGAAGCAGGAGGCACATGTCCGTCAGATACTGCATGGCGTTTGTCCACAGAACCGCTCGGGCAAAGTCCAGACGGCTGTTGGAAACAAGCAGCATGATATAGACCACCAGCTTGAAGAGAATGGCAATGCGGTTGACGATCATGTCCTTCGGATTGCCGTGAATCGCATAGTTGATGAAGAAATGGTTGATGGTGATGATCACGGTCATGAGAAAGGCCATACCGGCGGAGGCCAGATAAATGCTGCCTTCCACGCCGGCGGCAAGGTAGGTGTCGAAATGCTCCACGCCCCAGAGCCGGACAAGCACAAGCTCCGCCTCATGATACATGATGCAGAACAGCGTGCCGCCCATGAGTCCCTTGGCCACATCCCACTTGAAGAACCGGAACGCCTGGTACATGGCCACGGCGGTCACCAGTCTGACCAGGAGTCCGAAGATGGCAAAGGAATCTCCCTGCCGGATGCACAGAACAAGGGCAGCGATCCCCACAATGACCACGGCAATGCATGCCGCGGCCATGAAATACTCGCTCAGATAAATGGAATTTCTCTTTTTTCCGCTCTGCATGTGCGTTATGACAACCCCCTGAACATTTTCTGCCGGCGGGGCGGCCGGAAAAGATCGGAAAAACGCTTTCCGGCTGCGTGTTCAGCCTCCCCTGATTGTACATGTTCTGCCCGGGTTTGACAATCTGGATGGAAACGGACTTTTCCCTTTCAGCCGAAGAAAAGGGCACCCGGCAGGAACATTCCGGCCGGGCGCCGTATACAACCATATAAGCAATTCCACGGAGGCAGAACATGATGCATGCATATAACGGTCTTGCGCATCTTCCCACCGGCGACATGGACTATATCCGGTTCGGCCGCGGACAGAAAACACTGATCATGATTCCCGGCGTCGGCGACGGTCTGAAGACCGTGAAGGGCATGGCGCTCCCCTTTGCGTTTCTCTACCGGTCCCTGAGCCGCGACTTTACCGTCTACGTGTTCAGCAGGCGCCGGAACCTTGCATCCGGCATGACCACCCGGGACATGGCGGAGGACGTAAACCTCGCCATGGAAAGCCTGCGGCTTTCTTCCGCTGCGCTTGTGGGCGTCTCCCAGGGCGGCATGATCGCGCAGTGGCTGGCCCTGGATCATCCGGAGAGGGTGGAAAAGCTGGTGCTCACCGTGACCCTGTGCCGGCCCAATGATACCATCCGGGACGTGATTGCCCGCTGGACAACCATGGCGGAGCAGGGAGATTACCGGGGCATCATGCTGGACACGGCGGAGCGCTCCTACTCGGAAAAGCGGCTGAAGGCATCCCGGCTGGAATACAAACTTCTTGGCAGCATCGGCCGGCCGAAATCCTTTGAGCGCTTTCTGATCCAGGCCCGCTCCTGCGTCACGCACGATACCCTTGACCGGCTGAATGAGATCCATTGCCCGACCCTGGTAATCGGCGGGCACACGGACAGGATCGTGACCGGCGCGGCCTCCGAAGAGATCGCAGCACAGATCCCGGGCTGCCGTCTTCATATGTATGACCAGTTCGGTCACGGCCTGTACGAGGAAGCACCGGACTTTCTTCAGCGCGTGCACACGTTCTGCCTGTAAGCTTTGGCGCGTTACAGTTTCTTTTCCTTATAGAACACGCCGATCATGGCACCGGCGCCGTCGGCGGGCGTGGCGATTTCCTGCAGCGTCCAGCCCTGCCGCACCATTTCGTTGATCCCGTCCTCGGCCTTCTGGATATCCTTTTCCCTGGATCCGGAGATTCCCTTGTTCAGATAGACCAGTCTGTATTCCAGCATGGTTATTTCCTCCTTTTTCTCTCTGTCATTCCATGTCAGGTCAGTTCATCAAGCAGCAGATAGTAGCGGAGTTTTTCCGCATCCCGCTCAACGCCCGCTGCCCGGAACAGGTCGTCCGGATCAATCCGCGGGTATGTCTTTCCATAGTGCCCGTCACTGTTGTGCTTAAGACTCCGCCAGCCCAGCGCCAGGTCCATCCATGGATCGCAGACGCCTGCGCTTCCGAGATCAATGAACCCGGAAAAGTGCTTTCCGTCCGTAAACAGATTCGGCAGACAGAAATCCCCGTGCGTCAGCGTGCACTTTACCGCAGGCTGACGCTTTTTCAGAAACTCCAGCAGCGCCTCCGGCGTCTCAAACCCGCCGGGCCCGAAGGTTTCCGGCTCACAGTCGGACGTGTCAAAAGTGCCCCGCGCAATCCTCTGCTCCGCCCTTGCCAGAATTTCCTCAACCCTTTGCGTGAACGGACAGCCGGCAATGGGCACCGACCACAGAAGATGCAGCGCCTCGGCCATGCAGTCCAGAAGCAGGATCGGCTTTTCCATCACCGAGGCATCGCACAGCATCCGGCCTCTGTTCCGGGTCATGAGCAGCCAGTCCTTCCCGCCTTCCACCTCATGGGCCGCGATTTCCGGAACCGGAAGCTTTCCCGCAAGCCACTGCATGATCTGCACATCGATGGTATCCGGGCTGTCCACCGGGCGGATCTTGAGCACATAATCGTCAAACATGAGCACGCTCGCACCGGATTTTCCCGTAAAGTTCTCCTGATACGTAGCGCTTCCGAGCCTTGCGGCAATCGAGTGCGGAAACTCCATTCCCTGCCTCCTCTCCTGCATCCATCGTTATTTCTTCCGTCAGGCACATCAGAGTGTGCCGCCCAGGTCCGGGCATCACAGCTTACTGCTTTTTCTTCACAATCAGCTGCCGGTCCGCCCACCTGCCGTACGCTTCAACCGTCCGGAACAGAAATTCGTTTTCCCGGTACTCCACCACAAGCTCTTCGAATGTGAAGGGCCGGTATCCAAAATCGCTGATTTCCGCTTCAAGCTCCTCCAGCCTGTCCTGACGCAGAGCCCGGAAAAACCGCTTGGTGTCCGGATTGGCCTTCACAACACGATCAAGATATTCCTTCGCCCTGTCCATACAACGCAGCTTGTAGTACAGCACCGAGAGCGGCAGCAGCATCTGGGTCTCTTCAAAATCGTCATACTTTTCATGCAGCTTCAGCGCTTTTTCCTCATCCTCAAGAAACGCATAGACGTGCATCAGCACATACCGGATGCCCAGATTATCCCCCTCACAGAGCCGGAGTATTTCCTCACATTCCTCAGCGGCTCTGCGCATCATGCCCGCCGCAAGCAGCGTTTCCATAAACGCACTCCGGAGCCGCATATACGGCCTTGTCTCAACAACACCCCAGAACTTCCCGATATACTCCTCATCCATATAGCCTTTGGATTCCATGATCTGCGTCCCATGCTGCACAGCTGTCTCCAGTCTGTCCAGTCTGTCATAAATCATGCCAGCGGTTGTCTGTGCAACGATCCGTTGTGCATCCAGATTGTCCGGATCCAGAAATAGCGCCTTCTGTGCGTACTTGAGTGTGGTTTCCCTGTCCTCTGCCTCTTCTTCGGCCAGATACACAAAATCATCCGCTGTTTTCGCTGTTTTCGGTGTTACGTCTCTGCGCTCACCGGGCATGTTGACAATATGCTTCTGCAGCAGCTCATTGAGCTGATCAATACTCATATCCGAAGTAGCCTGACTGTCAAAAAACTTCTGGATTTCCTTATGCAGATTCTCCATCATTCTGTCGGCTGACATGCAATCCCTCCTGATCTTGTCTGTTTCTCACTCATGCGCCGCTTCACAGGTTACGCGTTCTGCTCTTTCCTGAGCATTTCCTCCAGCCGGAGGGCAGTTTCATCCAGCAGGCCGAGGTCCCAGAGCATGCTGCTGGTCAGGTACTTGTCCCGGATCTCACGGCTGCCCAGCAGCGCATGGATCGTATCCTCCACGCTGAGGCCCAGGTCCGCGGGATACAGCGGCATGCCGCACTTTTTCATGAGCGCGAGGATATGCTCACGCGGCGGAAGCTCGTCCCGAATGATCTGCTGGATTTCCGCCCAGTGCGCCTGAAGGATTTCCAGATGCGCCTTCTGGGTTTCGGGGCGGTTCTTGCCCACCCGCTTTTCAATCTCCAGCACGGTAGGTGTCACAGGCCCGAAGATTTCCCACATCTTCTTTTCCCAGGCTTCGGGTGAAAACGCTGCCATGGCCTGTTCCGCGCGATTTACATCCACGCTTTCCGTTTTCAGCATGTGCTCATAGATCCACAGCACCATCTGCGTGCCCACACCCACCTGAATGCCGTGCAGGTCTGAGGGCTTGCCGCGCTGCAGCGCCTGCATCTCCCACAGATGGCTGAAGTAATGCTCCAGTCCGCTGGCCGGCCGGCTGATCTCCGCAAACGCCATGGAAATGCCGCTGATCACCAGGCCCTCCAGCACCGCCTTCAGGGCTTCCGGGTCCCGCTGCATCAGGCCGTCCGCGTGGTCCACGATCTTTTTCAGGCACGCCCGGACCATGCCGGCAATCTCCTCACAGTAGGCATCCCCATAGACCAGATGGCTGATGCGCCATTCGCAGACGGACACATACTTGGCCAGCATGTCGCCCAGGCCCGCCTGGAGCATGATGTCCGGGGCCGTGGCCAGAATGTCTGTGTCCGCGATGATGGCTTCCGGGCACGCGTTGTACAGGCTGACCTTCAGCCGGTTCTGGATCATGGAGGCGGAGTTGGAGCAGTATCCGTCCATGGACGGCGCCGTGCACACCACCATACTGGGCAGGCCGCAGGCGTGGGCCATGACCTTGCAGCAGTCGTTGATCACGCCGCTGCCCACGGCCACGATCACATCGCAGGCCGGGTTCATGGCCATGGTCAGAGCGCCCATGGCCCATTCGTCCGGTTCCATCTTGCCTTCGCGCTGCGGGAACACGAACTCGTCCATGGGAATCCCGGCGTCCCTGAGCACCTTCCGGACCTTTTCGCCGGCTGCCTTTTCCGTGTTCGTATCCATAACCACCATGGGATGCTTTCTTCCCCGAACGTTCAGCGCTTCGGGCAGTGTCTGCACCGCGCCGGCGCCGGCGCGGAAATATCTCAGCCCGCAGCGGTGGATCTTTCCGCAGGAACAGCGGATGCCCTCTTCCCGGGTCAGTTCCGCCAGAGTCATTTCACTCAGATGCTTTTCCATGCCTGAAAACCTCCTGCACAATTCTGTATTTTTGTCTGTTTCTTCCTTTTATGCCTGTGACGCCCCGTACTGAAACACGTCCCTGAGCGCCGGGTAAATGCGGCTGTACAGGCCGTAAGCCTTTTCATACGCCGCATGATTGGCCGCATCCGGCTGGATCACCTGTTCCGTGCGCAGAACGCTTACCGCTTCCTCCGCCGTCTCATACCAGCCGGCGCCAAGGCCCGCGATCAGTGCCGCGCCATAGGCCCCGCCCTCGGATGCCGCGGACAGCGTGACAATTGGCACGCCGAAGATATCCGCCTGCATGTTCAGAAACAGCCTGCCCCGGGCGCCGCCGCCGGAAGCCGCTGCGCTGTGCACTTCTGTAAACGAGCGGTAGATGTCCACGATCTGGCACAGGGAGTAGACAATCCCTTCCATCACGGCGCGGATCATGTCCGCCCGCCGGGTGCTCAGGCTCACGCCGTAGAGCACGCCCCGGGCGGCGGCATCCGGCCAGGGGCAGCGCTCGCCGCTGAGGTACGGCGCAAACACCACGCCGCCGGCGCCGGGCTGTGATTCGGATGCCATGGCGGACATGAGATCAAAGGCGTCCCTGTCCTCCGCCTTCGCTTTCGCCAGAATGTCCGGGCACGCCTCATCCCGGAACCAGCGCAGGGCACCGCCCGCGGTCTGAGTGGCGCCGAAGCTCATGTAGGATCCGGGCGTCACGCCGCAGAACGCCTGCAGCTTTCCGCCGGGATTGGGGGTGTACTTTTCAAAGCCCATGGACACATTGCCCGCCGTGCCGATGACCGTGCCCACCCGGCCTTCCCGGATCAGGCCGCTGCCAAAGGACTGGACCACCGCGTCCCCGCCGCCGGCAAAGCAGGGCGTTCCCGTCACAAGCCCGGTGCACGCTGCCGCCTCCGCGCTTACGCTGCCCGCCTGTTCCGTGGATTCCAGTGTCCGCGGGAATATGGCCGGATCCAGGTCCAGGGCTTTCAGAAGCGGCATGCTCCAGCACCGGTTCCTTGTGTCAAACAGTCCCGTGCCGGATGCCTCGGACACGTCCATGCATATCTCGCCGGTCAGCCGGTAGCGCAGATAATCCTTCGGACAGAGGAAGACGCGCATGCGCCGGAAGCTGTCCGGCTCATGCTCCCGCAGCCACAGGAGCTTGCCCCCGGTATACCCGGCCAGCATCACATTATTGGTCATGCCCAGCAGGCTTTCCCGGCCGCCGGCCTTTTCCTCGATCTCCCGGCACTGCGCTTCCGTGCGCTGATCGCACCAGAGGATGGACCTGCGGATTACATTGCCTTCCCTGTCCAGGGGCACCAGGCCGTGCATCTGCCCGGAAAAGCTGATGCCCTCAATCTTGCCGGGATCAATCCCGGAACCTGCGAGCATTTCACGAATGCAGGCAAACGCCGCCTGTACCCACCAGGCGGGGTCCTGTTCCGCCCAGCCGGGCTGGGGCACCAGAAGCGGATACTCCTGCGACTTCCGGGCCATTACCCGGCCGTCCCGGGTCATAAGCAGGCACTTGGCGCAGGACGTCCCGATATCGATTCCCAGTACATACATGGTATATTCCCTCCCGGCACACGCCATGGGTCGGATGTCCCGGAGCGTGCCCCGGGGCCGCGCTTTTCTGTATGATTCCGTTTCATTATACAGCCCGGCCCATGCCTGCGTCAAAAAAGCGGAAAGAGACGGGGATATGCCTTTGCGTCCATTGACGATGGAAAACGGATATGGTATTCTTTCGCCGCTGTATACAGGGAGTAGCTTGCACCGGAAGGTGTGACATGTTTCGTCAGTACGGGAGACCCGGTCTTCCCGGAGCATGTTCTGAACAAGCGAGACTTTTACTGCAAATCATCTTTGCGGGAAAAGTCTCTTTTGCGCTGTACCCGCGGGGATGCACCTGACGCATCGACGGAGGTACGCATGGACATTTTTTCTGTTTTCACCCTTCTCGGCGGGCTCGCGTTCTTCATCTACGGCATGAACCAGATGTCGCACAGTCTTGAGAAAATCGCCGGCAACCGGCTGGAATCCATTATCAACCGCACCACCCGGAACCGCGTGATCGGGCTTCTGATGGGCTGCGTCATCACCATCGCCATGCAGAGCTCCTCCGCCGTGACCGTCATGCTGGTGGGCCTTGTGAACTCAGGGCTCATGAATATCAGCAACACGGTGGGCATCATCATGGGCTCCAATATCGGCACCACCATCACCGCCTGGATCATGAGCCTGGTGGGGCTTTCCAGCGACAGCATATTCCTGCGCATGCTGAAGCCGGAATCCTTCTCCCCGGTGCTCGCCTTCATCGGCATCGGCCTGATCATGCTCTCAAAAAAATCCAAGCTCAAGGATGTGGGAAACAGCTTCCTGGGCTTTGCCATCCTGATGTACGGCATGATGCTGATGAGCTCCTCCGTTGCGCCGCTGTCGGATTCCCCGGCGTTCATGAAGGCTCTGACTGCCTTCAATAACCCGATCCTCGGCGTGCTCGTCGGTCTTGTGGTCACCGCCGTGATCCAGAGCTCCGCCGCCTCCATCGGCATGATGCAGGCCATCTCCATGACCGGCGGACTCACCTACGGCATGGCGATCCCCATTATCATGGGCCAGAATATCGGCACCTGCGCCACCGCGCTTCTGTCCAGCATCGGGGTCAGCCGCAACGCCAAGCGCGTTTCCGTGATCCATCTGTCCTTCAATATCATCGGCACCGTGTTTTTCATGATCCTCTACTTTGCCCTGCACGCGCTTCTGGATTTCTCCTTCACCGATCTGCCGGCAAGCCCTGTGGGCATTGCTCTGTGCCACAGCATTTTCAATATCGCCACCACAGCGCTTCTGCTCCCGTTTTCCCGCACGCTTGTGGCCATCGCCACCCGGGCGATCCCCACGGAAGCAGAAAAGAAAGTGGCCTTTATCGACGAGCGCCTCTTCGGCACGCCGTCCATTGCCATTGCGGAATGCTCCAGACTGTCCTCGGAAATGGCGGAGCATGCCAGAAACTCGGTGGACCTTGCCATTGAAAACCTGTTCACGCATACGGACAAGTCCGCTGAAGCGATCGCGGGACTTGAGGACACGGTGGACGTGTATGAGGATCATCTGGGGTCCTATCTTGTCCGGCTCTCGGGCAAGGAACTATCCTCCACCGACAAGCGGACCGCGTCAAAGATCCTGCACAGCATCGGCAATTTCGAGCGCATCAGCGACCATGCGCTGAACCTGGTCAGCTCAGCCCAGGAAATGCTGGAAAAGAAGATTGTCATGTCCGATGGCGCTGTCGCCGAGCTGAAGAATCTCGGGGACGCGGTGAAGGAAATTATCTCCCTGGCCACCAATGCCTACGCATCCATGGACACTTCTCTTGCGCAGAAGGTGGAACCGCTGGAACAGGTCATTGATCTTCTGACGCAGGACGTGCGCCTGCATCACGTGGACCGTCTGCAGAGCGGGGACTGCACCATTGAAAACGGGTTTGTGCTTGCGGATATCCTGAACAATTACGAGCGCATTTCGGATCACTGCTCCAATATCGCGGTCGCGGTGCTGGAAGCCGACCTGGATCTTTTCGATCCCCATGAATACCTGCGTTCCGTCAAGAGCATGGAGAATCCCGCGTTCAAGACGCTGTTCACCCAGTATCAGGAGAAATACCGGTTCGAAGTCCAGCCGGAACACGCCTGATGCATCCCTTTGTAAGCGAATAAACAGACATGCCAGGTCCCTGCCGGATCCACCGGCCGGACCCGGCATGTTTTTTCATGGTCCGCATCCCATTCGGAGCCCGGAAAAATTCTGCAGGTCAGCCCTGCCCGCAGTAGCATCCAGACAGAAAAACCGCTGCCTTTCGGCAGCGGCACACGCAGCATATTTCCGGCATCCATTTGTCAGATCAGCTTCCGGATCGCATCGGCAAAAAGGTTCGCCAGAATCTGGTAGCCCTCATCGGACGGATGCAGGCCGTCATAGGTCAGCGCAATCATTTCGGGCGGATACGGATACACGTCCTTTCCGGGCCGGAACGCATGACCGATATAGTCCGGGTACGGCAGGTCCTGATACGTGCCGTTCACATTGACCCGCTTGAACTTCACCAGCCGGTCCTGGGTGAATCCGGAGAGATCATGACAGTTGACCGTGCACATGCCTTCCTGTTCAGCACTTTCCAGAATGGCCGCGGCCACATCGGAAAGCTTCTGTCCGTGCTCCGGGGCATAACTGCCCGGCGTATTGTTTTCAGGGTCCCACAGATACACGAAGTCCGCCCTTTCCACGGGATTGCCCACCACAATCCTGGCCTCGGGACTGGCCTGACGGATATGGTCCAGAAGGATGCCCATATGGCCCAGGATGGTGCCCGGCGTGCGGTTTACCCGGTCCTGGTCCGTGCCCAGCGGATACCCATGATGCCAGTCGTTGGTGCCCAGGAGCACCGTATAAAGGTCCGCTTCCGGGATCGGCTGGGAAATCCAGTCATAAAACGTGGACCCGTTGATGCCCAGGTTCACAAGCTCCAGTTCCGGCACAAGGTCCGCGATTCTGGACAGATACCCGCGGCTCACTCTGAAACCGGTTTCATCCAGATGATCATTCAGATAGGTAAAGGAATCACCGATTGCCGCCCAGCGGATCATTTGCCCGCACTCCTTCCCGTCTGGCCCTGGGCCTTTCTTTTGCTGAACTTTTCCCTGCAGGCCTTGCAGTAGTTCGGCGGATGCTTCAGATTCGCAGGCACGGTGAACATGCGTCCGCAGGACCTGCATTTTCTCCGCTCCACGCCCTTTTCCTCATCGAACTTAGCCCTGCACTCCCTGCAGTAATTGGGGATATGCGCCCACTTGGGATCATATTGAATCGGTTTGCCGCAGTTTTGGCAGGCCTTTTCCAGCATGCCGGGTTTCTTTTCCCCGGGCACTTCCGGCTTCTTCTCTCCGGGCAGCTCCGGCTTCTGTTCCGCTGCGGGAACAGGTCTGCTGAACAGTTGCTTCAACCAGTTGAACACGTTCCTTCTCTCCAATCCTATGTCATGATTCCCCGGGCGGAAAAAGCGGAAACAGCATGCATATCCCACGGCCCTGCCCGGCAGTCTGCATGGGCGGGTCAGAATACACCGCTTTCCCAGACCACGCTCTTTACCATGTCCGGACGGCTGCTCTCGTTTTTCTTCCCAGAGCAGGATAGCGGAATTTGCAGTATTGTCAATGTTTTTCCTGTATTTCGTCAGATTTTTTGCATGTTTTCATACACTTGGGGCACATCGCACATGCCGGGTTCACAGCGTGATCTTTCCCAGCACTGTGGGATGCGAGGCGCCGGTGACCGAGACCATGCATCCCGTATGCTCATGGATGCATTCATTGGCCAGAACGGCAAAGGCGATGGCTTCCTTGGCGTCACTGTCATAGCCCAGGTCCTCATTGAGCATGACCGGGATGCCGACGGTCTTCCGGATCTCGGACATGAGAAAGGGATTCCGGCTGCCCCCGCCGCCGACAATCAGGCAGTCGGGCCGTACAGGACAGAAGCGCGTGAGCGACAGACGGATGCTTTCCGCCGTGAACCGGGCTGCCGTGGCCAGCAGGTCCGCGCCGCTCAGGCCCTTTGCCCGGCCGCGGCGCATGAATTCGTCCACGTACGCCTTTCCGTACTTTTCGCGGCCTGTGGACCTGGGCGGTGCCTGGCTCAGCCAGGGATCCGAGAGCATCCAGTCAAGAAGCGGCCCGGAGCATATGCCCTGCGTGGCCATGCGGCCATTTTCATCGCACCGCTGTCTGCCTTCCGTGATGCATTCAGCCACCTGGTCCATGATCATGTTGCCGGGGCCCGTGTCAAAGGCCAGGGTATCCTCCGGCTGTCCATTTGCCGGGAGCACGGTCAGGTTGCCGATGCCCCCGATGTTCTGCAGGCCCACGGTTTCCTTTTCCCGGCGGTAGAGCAGGTATTCCGTATACGGCACCAGCGGCGCGCCCTGGCCGCCGGCGGCAAAGTCACGGACCCGGAAATCGCTGACCACCACGCAGCCCAGGCCTTCGGCGATCACGGAGGCCTCGCCCAGCTGCAGCGTGCCGCGGACCATGCGGTCCATATAGGGCACAGCCTCCGGCTGATGATACAGGGTCTGGCCGTGACTGCCCACCAGATCCACCGTTTCCGGCGCAATCCCGGCCTTTTCACAAACCGCGCGGCAGGCTTCCAGTGCCAGTTCGCCCAGCAGGAAATGGAACAGGCACAGGTCACGGCTCCCGCCCGTGTTTCCGGAGGCCAGGCGCAGAATTTCCCCGCGGATCCGGTCCGTATAGGGCAGGGACAGGAACGCGAGCTGCGTAACGCTTGTGGATATGCCGCTGCCCTCGATCTCCACCAGCGCCGCGTCCATGCCGTCCGCGGACGTGCCGCTCATGAGCCCGATCACGCGCTTTCTTTGCTTTTCCAGGAGTCTTCCAAGTCCCGTCATGTCTCT
>CACYNZ010000058.1 GCA_902775835.1 uncultured Eubacteriales bacterium
GGAAACATCCGTGAAGGACCTTGAAAAGCTGTGCCTGGCACATGATGCTCTGATCGGAAAGCCGCTGGAGGGGTCAAGCGGACAGGGGATTATCAAGTACAGTTCCGCAGACTGGGCTGAAGGGGCAGATGCGTTTCTCAGGCGTCTGCTTAAGGAAGACATCGGCATTCTCGAAGAGGTTGTGGTTCAGCATCCTGATATGGCTTCTCTCTGCCCGACTTCGGTGAATACCTGCCGGATCGCGACGCTTCTGGGTGACAAGGCGCAGGGGATTGTCTATGCCTTTGTCCGGATCGGAAACGGAAAAGTAATGGATAACGTGGACTGTGGCGGCATGGCAGCAAGGATTGATCTTGACAGCGGCATGCTGCTGACTGTTGGCGCTGACAAGGCCGGAAACACGTATGAAAAGCATCCGATGACGGGAACGTCCATCATTGGTTTTCGGATTCCTTACTGGGAGGAAGCAAAGCAGATGTGCCTCGAAGCGGCCCAGAAGGTTCCGCAGCTTCGTTTTGTGGCGTGGGATGTGGCCATCACGGAAAATGGTCCCACATTTATCGAAGGGAATTCGTTCCCCAGCCACGCTGTGCCTCAGTTTGCAGCTCATTATCCGGATGGAATCGGGATTCTTCCCGAATTCAGGAAGTTTATTGAGGTATAAGCCATGCTGAAAAGAATCCTTGTGATGCTCATGCTGTGCTTTCTGTTTCCGGGGGCTGCACTCTGTGAAGAGGAACTGTATATCGAGGAATTTGTGATCCTTGATGACAGCGGTGAAGAACGGCCGGATGTCGAAGCGGAAATGCAGGCGAGAAGGGCGGAAAATCCGGCCAGGGAAGATTTTATCGACCGGATTATTCAGCTCGGGAAAGAACTCTATGAAAAATCCGGCGGAAAAGCTCAGCGTGCACATTACTCCGGAGACATCTATGTGTGCAAGAATTTCACAGTATATCTGTTCCGAAAATGCAGGGATGATTTCAGGATGGAAGCATATCCGGATACAACGCTTGTGATTCCGGATAATCTGCCCTCTGCGCAGTGCAGACCCTATTCCTATGGCATAGCATGGAAGAGTATTGAAGCTTCTGAGGGCAATCCATTCTACGAAGCAGCCAGTTTCAGGTATGACAAGTCCCTGAGCAAGGAAGAGAATATGGAACTGGCGATGAGCTTTATGCGGCAGGTACAGCGAGGAGACTTTTTTCAGATGTCCGCTGACTATGACTATGGAGTCGGTGCGCATTCTGCTATCATGATTGCTGATTATGATGCGGAAATCGACAGTGTGCACTGGATGGATTCAAACATGCGCGGAAAAAAAGTGGACGGGATCCGGTACGGGATTGTCCAGTTTGATGAAGTCCGGAGCGTGGAATGGTGGGCTTCCTGTTTCTGTAAAAAAGGACGCGGAGCAACGCTTTATCGGCTGCGTGATGACATCATGTATGCAGGAACGCCTTGACGGCAGTGGGAGAAAAGGCTTGACAGTCCGCAATGGATCAGTATAATTCTGTTATGGATGCTTCTGGGGTGTACGGCAGCATTCCGGTTTTCCCCACACTTCACAAAATGGGAATCTTGTCCCAGCTGATGATGTCATGCCCCCGTCTTCGGACGCCAGGGGACGGCAGATAAGCAGCGGCGGATACCCAGCCCGTTTATCATAGCGGGTGAAAAAACGGGAGCACCGGCATTCTGGGGCATTCTTTCAGAAAGCGGGAATCGAAAGATTCTCCTTTTTTTGTAAGAACAGGGCTTTGTTCTTGACAAGAAAAACCGTACATCGATATAATCAAACTCGCGTTGATGGAGAGAGTACCATTTCCGAGCGCAAAGAGAACTGCGGTTGGTGAAATGCAGTCGTACAGGGAATGGGAACATGGCTTCGGAGCTCTGCAGGTGAAGCTTTTAGCCTGCGGCGGGTCGCACCGTTATCTGTAAGATGAGTTAGTTTAAGGGTGGCACCGCGGAGAATCCGCCCCTTTACAGGGGCGTTTTTCTTTTGGAAATGCAACACGGGAGGAATGAGAGGCAATGGGCAGCAAAGGAACATTTTATATTACTACACCGATTTATTATCCGAGCGATAACCTGCATATCGGGCACGCGTATTGTTCGACCGCTGCGGATTCCATGGCACGATTCAAGAAAATGACCGGCTATGATACGTACTTTCTGACGGGCACGGATGAACACGGTCAGAAGATTGAGCGGAAAGCCAAGGAAAAAGGCGTAACCCCTCAGGAATATGTTGATCATATTGTGGCCGGGATCAAGGATCTCTGGAAGCTCATGGATATTGACTATGACGATTTTATCCGTACCACGGATGAACGGCATGTGCAGACGGTTCAGAAAGTTTTCCGTCAGCTGTATGAACAGGGCGATATCTATAAGAGCGAATACGAGGGCTGGTATTGCACTCCCTGTGAGTCATTCTGGACAGAGCTGCAGCTGAAGGACGGCAAGTGTCCCGACTGCGGCAGACCCGTGGAAAAGGCTAAGGAAGAAAGCTACTTTTTCCGCATGAGCAAATATCAGGACTGGATGATTGATTATATCCGCGAGCATCCGGAGTTTATCCAGCCCCAGAGCCGGGCAAATGAAATGATCAAGAATTTCCTTGAGCCGGGACTTGAGGACCTGTGCGTGTCCAGAACGTCTATCCGCTGGGGAATTCCCGTGGATTTTGATCCCAAGCATACCGTGTATGTGTGGGTGGACGCCCTGACAAACTATATCTCTGCTCTGGGATATGGGACGGATCATGATGAACTGTACAAAAAGTACTGGCCTGCGAATGTTCATCTTGTTGGCAAGGAAATTGTGCGTTTTCACTCCATTATCTGGCCTATTATGCTCCATGCCATCGGTGCACCGCTGCCGAAGCAGATCTTTGGCCATGGATGGCTGGTGATTGACGGCAAGAAAATGGGGAAATCTGTGGGCAATGTGGTGGATCCGGTTATTCTGTGCAACCGGTATTCCTCTGATGCGGTCAGATATTTCCTCATGAGGGAAATGCCGTTCGGTTCTGACGGTGAATTCACGCTCAAGTCCATGCTGACCAGAATCAATGCGGATCTTGCAAACGATCTGGGGAATCTTGTGAGCCGGACCGTTGCCATGGTGGAAAAATACTTTGATGGCTGCATACCGGAAGCCGCTGAGACAAACGAAGTAGATCAGGAACTCTGGCAGCTGGCACTGTCAACGGCCGGAGAAGTGGAAAAAGAAGTCAATGCGTTCCAGTTTTCTTCCGCACTGTCAGAAATCTGGAAGCTGGTCGGCGAATGCAATCGGTATATTGATGTAACAGCCCCGTGGATTCTCGCAAAATCCGAAAATGACAGACCGAGACTTGCCACGGTTCTGTATACGCTTTCTGAGTGTGTCAGAAGGATTGCTGTCATGATCAGCTTTGTCATGCCGAGAACCCCGGAAAGGATTTTTGCCCAGCTGGGCGTTGATGATCCGGAACTCAAAACCTGGGATTCCCTGTGTGATGGGGAATTCAGGCATCTGAAATGCGGTACCAGGGTTGCCAAGGGCGAAGCTCTTTTCCCGAGGCTGGATATTCAGAAAGAACTGGAGCGTGACCAGCCTGCGGAAACACCCCAGAAACCTGAAAAGAAGAATGACAAGCACAGCAGTGCACATGCTGCCCCTGAATTCCCTGCTGAGATTGGTATTGAAGATTTTGGAAAAGTCAAACTGCAGGTGGCACGGGTTATCAGCTGTGAAAAGGTTGAAAAGTCGAAAAAGCTGCTGAAGCTGCGTCTTTCCCTGGGAAAAGACGGTGAGCGTCAGGTGGTGAGCGGTATTGCCGCATGGTACTCTCCGGAAGAAATGATCGGCAAACAGGTGGTCCTGGTGGCGAATCTGAAGCCTGCCAAGCTTGCGGGTATTGAAAGTCAGGGTATGATCCTGTGTGCTGCATCAGATGATGACAGCAGCCTGAAGCTTCTGAGCGTTGAGCCGGGCATGGAAGATGGAGCAGTCATCGGATGATTCGACTGTTCGATACGCATTGTCACCTGGACGAAGCATGCTTTGAAAATGATTTGCCAGCTGTTTTTGCGGATATGGAGGCAAACGGGATTGCTGCATATGCCGTAATGGGTACCAATCTTGAAAGCAGCCGCAGGGGACTGGCGTTTGCTGACACACATGAAGGCGCATACGCCGCTGTGGGTTTTCATCCGGAAGAGGCGGATACATTTCAGGACAGGGACATATCCAGTCTCGCTGAGCTGCTTGAGCATCCCAGAGTGGTTGCAGTCGGAGAAATCGGCTTGGATTACCATTGGCCGGACGGCTGTGATCGGGAACAGCAGAAGCGCGTTCTTGATGCGCAGCTCGATCTGGCCTGGGAGCACAGCAAGCCGGCATGCTTTCATGTGCGTGATGCGCATGGCGATATGCTTGAGCTTCTCCGCAACCGGAATAAGCGGCTGCCCCGAGGTGTAATGCACTGCTACAGCGGAAGCTGGGAGAGTGCCAGAAGCTATCTTGACCTCGGGATGTATCTGGCTTTTGGAGGAACGGTGACATTCCGCAATGCGAGAAAAGCACAGGAAGTGGCGATGAAGGTACCGCTGGATCGGCTGCTTCTCGAAACAGACAGCCCCTATCTTTCGCCGGAGCCCTTCAGAGGAAGCAGAAACGATCCGTCACGTGTGCGCCTCGTGGCTGAAAAAGTGGCAGAGCTTCGCGGCATGCCCGTGGAAGAACTGGCTGAAATCACCTACCGGAATGCCAGAGTGTTTTTTGGGATCTCATGAGAACTGGGCGTCAGTCTATTGCTGACGCCCGTTTTGTGTAATGTGCAGACAGGGAATGGCGGCATTGGATGAATCTTGAAGTTCATATATTGAAATGATATAATTTGGCAGTATCTTTGGGGGTGGCTGGCTTGATTACAGTGCTTTGCCTGAATCCTTCTTTTGACAGAACCGTTGAAGTAAGTGAGCTGGAACCGGGACAGACAAACCGTATTCTCAGTTCCATGACACAGGCGGGCGGCAAAGGTCTCAATGTCGCAACATGCCTGAGAAATCTGGGACTGGAAAGCGTATGCCTCGGATGTGCAGGTACGGATAATTATGAACAGTTCAGCAAGCTGCTTGGTACAAGGAATGCGTGGGTTGACTTTGAAAGGATTCCAGGTTCCATAAGACTGAACACAAAAGTGGTAAGTCTTAAGGGAAATCATCATGTTACAGAGCTGAATGAGCCCGGACCTTCCATATCCAAAGATGACCTGCGTTTTTTGCAGGAACGATTTCGCGAGTCCTGCAAGAAATCCCGCATGGCTGTTATTACCGGCTCACTTCCCCCGCAATGTCCTGAGGGCACGTATGCTGCATTCATGAAGGATGTTTCCGTTCCCTGGGTTCTGGATGTCGGCGGCCGGGAACTTATGCTGGGCCTTTCTGCTCATCCGTTTCTTGTAAAGCCCAATCTGGATGAGCTGGAGAAGGCTGTGGGCAGGAGGCTGTCAGGAAGCAGGGATATTGTCGATGCCGCCAAGTATTTATGTGAGCGCGGGGCTTCATATGCCGTTGTGTCGATGGGTGGCGATGGCGCCGTTATTACCAATGGAAAGGATGCCCTGTTCTCTCCGGCCCTGCAGGTGAAAGTTGAATCTACGGTCGGAGCAGGGGATGCCATGGTGTCCGGCCTGATCGCCGGTTATCTGAAGGATCAGGCACTGGATACCATGCTGCGCTACGGAACAGCTGCAGCCGCTGCCAGCGTGATGAGCCGGGGTACCGGACTGTTTGATAACGAGTCATTTGCCATTCTTCTGGAAAGGGCGGAAACCCGTAGGATATAGCCATGTTGTTTCGTAGAAGAATTCAAGGACTGCTGACAGACAGCATAATTGATTTGGTGCCTGTCTATCTGGGTGAAGTAGATAAGGAATACGGCTTTGGAGAAGTGAAGGAATGGAAGATCACTCTTCATGGCAGACTTCGGGAAATAGGACGCATTTCACTGCGTATGGGCGAAGGACCTGGTATCTATTATTTTGGACATATAGGATATCATATTGATCCGCCATGGCGTGGCCACAGATATGCACGGCGGGCATGCGAACTGCTGCGGACGGAACTGAACCGGTCCGGGAAGAGCAGCGTTGTCATTACAACGGATGTAGACAATATCGCAAGCCAGAAAACCTGTCTTGGAATTGGGGCCGTATTGGAGAGGATTGTGGATGTTCCTGTGGTTTACCAGAAGCGATGGTCGCTGAGCGCCCGGAAATGCAGATATGTCTGGAAACTGGGGAAGGAGTACGGTCAGATATGATGATTCAGGCAAAAGGATGCAATGTGCATGCTGAGCTTGAAGGGGAAGGAAATCAGAAAGTCGTTCTCCTGCATGGATGGGGATGTTCTGCGGACCTTATGAAACCGATCGCAGATGGGCTTTCAGATTCCATGAAAACCCTGACGATTGATTTTCCGGGATTTGGGGCTTCAGATCGGCCGCCTGAGCCATGGGGCGTCCCTGAGTATGCAGAGATGCTTCGGGATCTGCTGACTCAGCTGGATTTTTCTCCATGTGATGTGATAGCGCATTCCTTTGGTGCGAGAGTGGCTATTTTTCTTGCATCCAGTGATCACAGCATGATCAGGCGGCAGGTTCTGACAGGCGCTGCCGGAATACGTCCTGTACAATCTGAGGAGTCCCGGAAACGGACACAGAATTACAAAAAAATGAAATCCGGGATTGCACTCCTGAAAAAAACACATTTGCTGGGTAGCCTTCCCGAGCGTATGGAAGATGCACTGAGAAAGAAGTACGGTTCCAGGGATTATAATGCGCTTGATGAGGAAATGCGGAAAACATTTGTGAAGGTTATCTCCCTGGACCTGTCTGACCGGCTTTCGGCAGTGGAAGCACCCACTCTGCTGATCTGGGGAGATCAGGATACGGAAACACCGCTTTGGATGGGGCAGAAGATGGAACAGGGAATTCCGGATGCCGGACTTGTGGTATTTGAGGGCGGTTCGCATTTTGTTTATCTGGAACAGCAAAAACGTTTCCTGACCGTGGTCCGACATTTTCTTTTGGAGGAATGAGCTTGAATCTGACCATGATTGTGGCACTGCTGGCTTCTTCCTGTGCGGCGTTAATGGGAAGCCGGGCACTGATACATTTTTTTCAGTTGGAAAGCTATCAGTTTCCGGGATATCTCCGTTCCATTCGAAGAAACGGCGTACAGGTGTGGGTCCCCGGGTTTTATCTGTTTCTGGCTCACGCTGCCGCTTGGATGCTGTACATTCTGCTGGGGAATGGTGTATGGCAGGCATTTCTTTGGGCAGCTCTGATTCTGGGGAGCGGCGCGCTGATCAGCCGCGATCTGAAAACAATCAAAGCGAAGAAACCACTGGTTTTTACTGCACGCGTAAAGCGCTTGTGTGCAGTGGTTTTTCTTGTGTCATTGGGAATCAGGATTTGCTGCGTCTGTTTGATGACCGGAGTGCGCGGAGTTCCTGCCCGTGTTTTTCTGAGCTGCGTGTGGATGGCTTTCCCGCTGATGCTGCCGGTACTTGTACTTCTGGCCGGCATGCTGGCCGCACCTATGGAAAAATTCATTCAAAACCTCTATTTCCGGGATGCACAGCGAATTCTGCGCAGTCGACCGGACCTGATCAAAATCGGAATAACGGGCAGTTATGGAAAGACCAGTGTCAAGTTTATTCTTGGCACGCTGCTCTCTGAGAAATATCAGACCCTGGTGTCTCCGGCCAGTTTCAATACACCGATGGGTCTGACAAAGGTTATTCGCAACAGTCTCACACCGTCTCACCAGGTGTTTGTTGCCGAAATGGGAGCAAGACATGTGGGAGATATACGGGAACTGTGCCGGCTGGTGCATCCGGAAATCGGACTGCTGGTCAGCATCGGACCGCAGCATCTAGAAACATTTGGCAGCATGGAGCGTATTGCCGGTACGAAGTATGAACTGATGGACGCCATACCCGGTTCAGGATGCTGCTTTTTCCTTGATGACGGCGGCACGGTAACCGATCTTTATGAGAAGACGGAAAAGCCGAAAATGCTGGCATCAGTGAAACCGGGAACAGGGGACGTCTGGGCGGAGAATATGGAAGTATCCCAAAACGGTTCTACGTTCCTGCTCTGTACCCGTACTCAGCGGATTCCGTGTACAACGAGGCTGCTGGGCGAACACAATATAGGCAATATACTGCTTGCCGCTTCCGTATGTTTTCATCTGGGCATGACGGGAACACAGATAAGCAGGGGGATAAGCCAGCTTGAGCCTGTTGAGCATCGGCTGCAGCTGCTTCCGACAGCAGGCGGCATCACCATGATTGATGATGCTTTCAATTCAAATCCCAGAGGAGCACACGCTGCCCTGCAGGTATTGAAACGTTTTCCGGAACGCCGGATCATTGTGACCCCGGGCATGGTGGAGCTGGGGGCCGACGAGGAAAAATATAATTATGATTTCGGCGTTGAGATGGCTGCCTGTGTGGACCTGGCAATTCTTGTCGGCCCAAAGAGAACGAAAGCCATTCAGCAGGGACTGATGGACGGCGGCTTTGAGAAGGAAAAAATGTTTGTAGTCAAATCCCTGGATGAGGCCACAGGTGTGATGCGCAGTCTGGCCAGACGCGGCGATACCGTGCTGTTTGAAAATGATCTGCCGGATAACTATTCGGAATAATCGGAGGGACACATAGAGTGAACAAGATTCAGCTTGGTGTTATTTTTGGCAGCCGCAGCTGTGAGCGGGAAGTGTCGATTATCAGCGCGGTCCAGCTGATGGGACATGTGAATCAGGAACTGTATAATGTCATACCGGTCTATATATCCCAGCAGGGTGTCTGGTATACGGGAGAAAAGCTCAAGGATATAAAGACCTTCCAGCGTTTCCAGCCGGATCAGCCGGGAATTGAGCGCGTCATGCTGGATGTGACAAGTGCTTCCGGTGCACTGCTTGCCATGCGGCCGGGCAAGGGACTGCTGCACCATCCTGAACAGGTGGTTGTGGCAAGAATGGAAGTGTGTCTTATTGTCATGCATGGTCTGAATGGCGAGGACGGCACGCTTCAGGGGCTGCTGGAGATGGCAAATCTGCCCTATACTTCGACCGGTGTAGCGGGCTCTGCCATCGGCATGGACAAGATTATGATGAAGCAGTTCTTCCGTGGTGCGGATCTTCCTGTACTCCCGGGCGAATACTTCACCCGGACCAGATGGCGCTCGGAACGCAAAGAAGTGCTCGATGCGGTGGAAGCCGGTCTGGAATATCCGGTATTTGTAAAGCCGGCGAATCTCGGCTCATCCATCGGGGTGAGCAGGGCTGATAATCGAAGCGAGCTCCAGGAAGCCCTGGATCTGGCATTCGAATATGATCGGAGAGTACTTGTCGAAAAGGGACTTGATCATCCTGTTGAATTGAACTGTTCTGTTCTTGGCTATGATGAGGATGTGCAGGCCAGTGCGATTGAGATGCCTCTGATCGGCAAAGGAGATGACATGCTTGACTTCTTCGGCAAGTATCTGTCATCCGGGTCGAGTAAAGGGATGGCAGGGCTTTCCCGCGTGCTTCCGGCTCCGATTGGAGAAGCGCTGACTGCGGAAATCCAGGAGCTTTCAAAGAAGATTTTCAGACTGATGGACTGCAAGGGTGTTGTCCGTATTGACTACATGTTTGACAGGGCAACAGAAAAGCTCTATATCACGGAGATCAACACCATTCCCGGCTCACTGGCGTTTTATCTGTGGGAGCAGTCCGGAATCAGGTATAGTGAGCTTATTGACAAGATGGTACAGTATGCGCGCCAGGCGTGGGAGGATCGGAATGAACGGAATTACGCTTATCATTCTGACATTCTCTCTTCTGTGTCCCTGGGGAGCAAGGGCAGCAAAGGTGCCAAGGGAAGCAAATGGTAAGGATGAGGTTGCATGGAACCGCGTCACAGAAGAAAAGACAGAAGCCCGTACGCGCCGCCGCCCGGCAGAACCCGGCCGGCATGGGTCGAGACGGCTGAACATGCGGGACCGGCCGAAGAAACCGTATCCGTCGGAGCAGGACTTGATCCTGAGCTGACGGGCAGACACATCACAGAAGCGGAAGACACCGGCTTATCAGACACGCGCCCGGTGAGCGGGGAAACAGCTGCAGAACCGAAGAAGCGTGAAATGGCAGAGGATGTGCTGCGGCTGGTCTGCACTCTGGCTGGTATGATGAGTGTCTTTGCTGCGTTCCTGCTCTGGGCTGAAAAGGATCATGTCAGAATCCGCCATTTCTGCATACGGTCTGTATTCCTCACTGTGATGAATCTTTTCTCGGGCGGTATTCTGTATGCAGTTGGCAGACTGATGGGGCCAATCCCTTTTCTTGGAATGGTCGTGGATGTATTCTGCCTGACTGCATACCTTGTTCTGGCTATTGTATTGTTGATTATTCGTCTGAAAATGATGCACTGTGCGTGGAAGGGCGAATTCGTGCATCTGCCTTTGGCAGAGGCCTGGATCGAAAAGATTTGGCACGTGTGAGGTAAAATATGCACCTGGAACAGCTTCAATCACCCCGTGATCTAAAGGAATTATCCTATGAGGAACTGAATCAGCTGGCCGGAGAAATCCGGCAGGTCCTGATACAGACCGTTTCCCAGAAGGGCGGTCATCTGGCTTCGAATCTAGGGGTCGTTGAATTGACACTCGCGCTGCACAGAGTGTTTGACCTTCCTGAGGACAAGATTGTCTTTGATGTGGGGCATCAAAGCTATGTTCATAAGCTGCTGACGGGGCGAAACCGTGTTTTTCATACACTGAGATCGTTCGGGGGAATCTCCGGTTTTCCAAAGCGCAGCGAAAGCGATTACGATGTGTTTGAAACCGGTCATGCATCCACGGCAATCAGTGCGGCACTCGGTCTGGCAAGGGCGCGGGACTTCCGCAATGAAGATCATCAGGTAATTGCCCTGGTCGGGGATGGTGCTCTTACAGGCGGTCTGTGCTATGAAGCGCTGAATGATGCCGGGAATACCAAAACACGCATGATTGTCATTCTCAATGACAATGAAATGTCCATAGCCAGAAATGTGGGAGCCCTGTCAAGACATCTGACGGATCTGCGTATCAGCAAGGGATGGTCATCCACCAAAAAGAAGGTAAAGACAAAGCTGGAAAAGGTACCTGGAGTGGGTCCCGGGCTGTACCACATGATTCACAGGACAAAGAACATGGTAAAAAATCTGTTTGTGGATGAAGGGTTTTTTACTTCACTCGGATTTCAGTATTTTGGCCCGATCAACGGGCATGACATCAGGAGTCTGGAGCATATTCTTTCAAAAGCCAAGGAATATGATGGCCCGGCTGTTATTCATGTGCTTACCAAAAAAGGGTATGGATATGAAAAAGCTGAGGAACAGCCGGAGAAGTTTCATGGTATTCCGCCTTTCTATGTCGAGACAGGTGATCCAAGGTCGAGGTCAGACCTGCCGAGCTTTGGGGCAGTCATGGCAGAAGAGCTGACGGATCTGGCAGAAAGAGACAAAAGCGTTGTTGCCATTTCTGCTGCCATGACTATGGGAACGGGACTGGATCATATGGCTGAAGTCATGCCGGAAAGGGTGCTGGATGTAGGCATAGCCGAAGAACATGCCGCGACAATGGCAGCCGGACTGGCGGCCGGGGGAATGCATCCGTATTTCGCGGTGTATGCCACATTTTTTCAGCGTTGCTATGATCAGATGATTCACGATGTGGCCATGCAGCACCTGTCTGTGGTTTTTCTGCTTGACCGTGCGGGACTGTCAGGACACGATGGGGCTACGCATCATGGAATCTATGACTTTTCACAGACGCTTCCGATTCCAGGTGTAACCATTCTGGCGCCAAGGGATCTTGATGAACTGCGCCTGATGATCAGATGGACACAGCAGGCAAGCGGTCCTGTCACAATCCGATATGGACGGGATGGCATTTCACTGCGCGACCGGTTTCCGTGTGAGGATTTTCATCCGGGAAAATGGGAAATGCTTATGCAGGGGAAAGACTGCCTGATATTTGCAGTCGGTTCCATGGTGATCGAGGCAGTCCGGACCGCGGACATTCTGCGCGAAGACGGCATTGAAGCCGGTGTAGTGAACTGTTCAAGCGTAAAGCCGATGGACGATAATATGCTTTGGGAAAACTGTCTGACTCCGTGGGTTGTGATGGAAGAGCACAGCCTGATTGGAGGATTTGCGAGTGAAATATGTTCTTTCTGTGTTGAGGAAGAACTGAATCCGCCGATTCTCTCTTTTGGCATTCCTGAGATGTTTGTACAGCACGGGGCAAGAGGACAGCTGCTGAAGTATTTGGGACTGCTTCCGGAACAGATGGAAAAGCGGATCAAGGCGGAATTGCGCAGAAGGGGCAAGATACTCAATGTCAGATAAATTGCGTGCAGATGTTGCTCTTGTGGAGCGAGGCCTGTGTGATAGCAGGGTAAAGGCTCAGGCGTGCATAATGGCAGGACAGGTGTTTGTCGGGGAGAGAAAGATTGCCAAATCTTCAGAACTAATTCTTCCGGAAGATGAACTTCACATCAAGGGTCCGGCCATTCCTTTTGTAGGGCGCGGAGGACTCAAGCTGGAAAAAGCGCTGAAGGAATTCGGCACGGATGTAAATGAAAAAGTGTGCATGGACATAGGCTGTGCCACAGGCGGGTTTACGGATGTTCTCCTGAAAAACGGGGCGAAGCATGTGTATGCCATTGACGTGGGATACGGCCAGTTTGACTGGAACCTGCGTCAGGATCCCCGGGTGACGCTGATGGAACGGACGAATGCCAGAAATCTGACGGGGGACATGTTTCCACAGCAACCAGTGGTTACGGTCATGGATGTCTCATTCATCTCCATTCGTCTGATTCTTCCTGTGGCGGCAAGAATTATGGGAGAGGAAGGCGTATTCTGTACGCTGATTAAACCACAGTTTGAAGCGGGAAAGGGCAATGTCGGCAAAAATGGCGTGGTAAGGGATGTTGCTGTCCATGAACAGGTGATCAGAGACATCACGGCATTTTGTCCGACGATCGGATGGCACGTGGAAAAGCTCAGCTATTCGCCGATCACGGGACCGAAGGGAAATATTGAATTTCTGGCCGAAATACGCAACGGCATCCCGGATGACCGGGATTGGAATGCCGAGATTCATCGCGTTGTGGCCAACGCCCATGCAAATCTGAGCTGACATGCATTCTTGCGGAGAAGCGTTTCAACTGCTATACTTTTTCCGGATAAATGTGAGAGGTGAATCGGAATGGCGAATTCTTTAGTTACAAAGCAGGAACGTCAGGATGTGATTCGCGATATTATAGGAAAACAGAGCATTGAAACGCAGGAAGACATGGTTCGGGCACTGCGTGAGCGCGGCTTTCATTCCACTCAGGCAACCGTATCAAGAGATATTCGAGAAATGCGGCTTCTGAAAGTCGCCACACCGGATGGTGCATATAAGTATGCATTGTCAGGCAGCGAAGCACAGGAAGTGCCCGGTCGGATGATTTATTTCATCTCTGAATCCATCGTCAGTGTTCAGACTGCTCTGAATATTGTCGTGGTGAAGACAAGATCAGGGGCTGCTGGTGCGGTGGCTGAATCTCTGGACGGTATGGCGTGGCCTGAAGTCGTCGGCACTCTGGCAGGCGACAATACCATCATGATTGTTGCGCATGACAATCAGAGTGCAGCACGGGTGGAAGAAAAGATTGAACGACTGAATAAATAGAGGCCAGGATATGATTACTTCGCTTCATATTCATAATATAGCACTCATCGAAGATCTGGTGTTGGAATTTGGATATGGCCTGCATGTTTTGAGTGGCGAAACAGGCGCTGGCAAATCCATAGTTGTTGATGCTGTGAATCTGGTTCTTGGCGGCCGCGCTGACCGTGATCTGATCCGGACGGGAACGGAAAAGGCATGGGTGGAGGCCGTTTTTGATGTTCATGGAAATCCTGAAGTTGCAGGAATGCTGAACGAAGAGGAAATAGAATGGGATTCTCAGACCGTGATTCTCTACAGGGATATTTCCAGGACGGGAAGAAATCTCTGCAGAGTATGCGGTGTGGTGACGCAGCTGTCCTTTTATCGGGATCTTGCCGGGCTGCTGATGGATGTGCACGGACAGCACGAACACCGGTTTCTGATGGATTCCCGATATCATCTGGGATATCTTGATGCATCCGGCGGTGAAGAGCATAAAAAGCTGATGGAGAGTGTTCGTGCAGCAT
>CACYNZ010000059.1 GCA_902775835.1 uncultured Eubacteriales bacterium
TGAGGACTGCCATATCCACCACATCTGCAATTCCCAGCAGCTGGGCGGCGCCGAGACCGCCGGCATCAAGCTGCACGCGGCCATTGATGTCACCATCCGCCGCAACCATATCCACAACTGCATCATGGGCGTATGGTGCGACTGGCAGGCCCAGGGCGCCCGGATCACCCAGAACCTGATGCATGACAACATGCCGCCCGCCGACACCCCCAAGGCCCAGGGCGCCATGTTCAGCACGGATGTGTTCATTGAGGTCGGGCACGGACCCACCCTGATTGACAACAACCTGCTGCTTTCCAATGTGTCCGTCACCATTCCCAGCCAGGGCATTGCCTGTGTGCACAACCTGATTCTGGGCAGCTTCAGTCTTATCAATTCCGGCGTGGACAGTGTGGTCAACGGCCAGCGTGAACCCCGCTACACGCCCTATCATATCCGTCACCGCACGGAAGTGGCCGGCTTCATGACCATTCTGCACGGGGATGACCGGATCTACAATAATATCTTTGTGCAGCACTATCCGATCACGGCCCCGGATAAGACACCGGCTGACAGCGATTATCAGGCAGTCGGCACGGCCCCGTTTGATATTTTCCCGACCTACGAGGAATGGATCAGCCATTTCATGATGGACCGGGAGCCGGATATGGGCCAGCTTGCGCCGTATCACTTCGGGCATCTTCCCGTATGGCTCCGCGGAAACGCCTACTTCAACGGCGCCACCGTATGCAGGCATGAAAAGGACATGCTCTGCGGAAACGGCGAAAAAGCCTGCATCGCCCTCGAGGAGAAGGACGGGAAAATGGTTCTCAGCTCCAACCTGGCCGAACTCATCGGGGATTTCCGGTGCGGTCTCATCACCACGGAAACCCTGGGCAAAGCCTTTGAGCCGGAACAGCGCTTTGAAAATCCGGACGGAAGCGACATCCATTTCGACCGCGATTACTTCGGTGCGCACCGCGGGCTGAACGCGCTGCCCGGACCCTTCGCCGAAGGCGCTGACCACTGGACCGTCTGGGGCTGAGCGCTCCGCGCTTTTTCCACTGCAAAAGGCTCCGCAGCCGCGGAGCCTTTTCCTATGCCCGGAAATCTGTCCGGTTCCTGCTCAGTCATGCCCGCACGCATATCGCAGCGCGCCGACAAAGAGCTTCCGGAACTCGGGATGTTCCCACACTTCCAGATTATGTCCGGGCGCCAGGGCCGCCACCCTGCCGCTTCCGAAGGGACGGGTATAGCCGCTCACCGTACGGCCGCCGTGCTCGGACTCCGTCTCCATGAACGGTTCCACTTCCCCGGTGAACTTCAGCTGGTAATGCTCGTCCCGGACCGCAAAGTCCTTCACGCCCTCCGTGATCATGCACTGCCGGGTAATGTGCACCCTGGTCAGCTCACGGGGCGGATGGGTCACGAAATAGGAGCCCGTCATATCCGTGTACGCGGGAACCGGACGGTCCTCCTTGCCGATGGTGAGCCCGGAATGGATCGCCACCAGGCCGCCGCCCGCGCGCACATATTCCGCAAATTCCTCCGGGCCGAACTCGGTCACCCGGCTGTCAAACCAGGGATTCTGATTGGCCGGGGTCACGCAGTCCGTCCTGCACACCGCGAGCACGTCATACCGGCCCACAAACTCCCTGGTCAGGATATCCTTCGGTGCGGACACATAGTCCAGTTCCAGCCCTTCCCGCACAAAACTCCTCAGTCCGCGCTGAATCACTTCTCCCGGATGCCAGAAATCATCCACAAGCATCAGAACCTTCATCGCTGCAGCCTCCTTTTCACAAATATGCTGAATCAGATATTCAAAAAAGGCAGGAGAAATCCTTCCCCTGCCTTACGGTTCCATTACCAGTTCACTTCTGTTTCCAGGCTTGCCTGGCCGGTCAGTTCGCATGTGCGCGCGTCAGGCTGTCCAAAGCCCACATAGGCCTTCACGCAGTCCGTGACGCGGATTCTCTGTCCGTCCTCGTTCACTTCGGTGGCGGCATCCGGATCCAGCGGGATGCATACTTCCACGGTTTCCCCGGGCTTTACGCTTACGCGTGCAAAACCGGAAAGCCGCGGGCAGGGCGGAGCGAACTCCGAGCCCGTGCTGGTATACACCTGCACCACATTCTCCGCTTCCATGCTGCCGCAGTTGCGCACCTTCACATTGACGCAGCCCTTCCCGGTTCCGGCGAGCTCCAGCTCAAAGGGCACATAGCTCAGGCCGTAGCCGAAGGGATACAGGATATTGTCCCGTGTGTAACGGTATGTCCGTCCCTTCATGGAGTAATCCTTGAAGTCCGGCAGCGCGTCAGCCGTCTCATAGAACGTCACCGGCAGCTTGCCGGCCGGGCTCTTCCTGCCGAAGAGCACATTGGCCAGCGCCGTGCCGCCTGCCTGACCGGGGTACCAGGTCAGCAGCTCGGCATTGCCCTGGGGCACATTCAGGGAAGAACCCACTGCGAGCACGGTCACCATGGGTTTTCCGGTCTTTTCCAGGGCCTCCATCAGTTCGCGCTGGGACTCCGGCAGATTCAGGTGGAGCTTGTCGCCGCTGGCGCTGAAGTTGCCGGTGTCACCCTGCTCGCCTTCCAGTGTCTCGTCAAGACCCACGCAGGCAATGACCACATCCGCGCGTTCCGCGCACAGAAGTGCCTCGCTCAGGCGGTCGCCGGGCTGGGCAAGATTCTCTTCCTTGTCCTTTGCCAGATCACAGCCCTTGGAATAGTAGACCCGGATGCCCTTTTCCCTGCAGAAGGCGCGGATGCCTTCCAGGAAGGTCACGCTCCGGGAGGATGTCCCGTGATAATTGCCCACCAGTGCACCGAGGCTGTCCGCGTTCGGCCCGATCACAGCCACGGAGTGCAGCTTGCCGGCATCCAGCGGCAGAAGGCCGTCGTTTCTCAGGAGCACCATGCTCTTTTCCGCTGCTTCAAGGGCCAGCTGATCGTTCTCGTCCGTGTCCACACAGCTGTAGTCCAGGCTGTCCCACTCGCAGTCATCGCTGAACATGCCCAGCATGTACCGGCTGGTGAAGAGGCGTTCGCAGGCCGTGGTAATGGTTTCCTCCGTCACCAGGCCTTCCTTGTAGGCTTCCAGCAGATGCAGGTAGGTCACGCCGCAGTTGACGTCGCAGCCGTTGTTGATGGCCAGGGCTGCGGATTCCGGCGCGGTATCCGTCACATGATGATACATATGGAAGTCCGCGATGGCCCAGCAGTCGCTGGTGACGTGACCCTCAAAGCCCCATTCCCCGCGGAGCGTTTTTTTCAGCAGTGTCTCACTTCCGCAGGCCGGCTCGCCGTTGACGCGGTTATAGGCGCCCATGACGGCCTCCACATGCCCTTCCTGCACGGCTGCCTTGAAGGCGGGCAGGTAGGTCTCGGCCATATCCTTGGGCGTTGCCTTGGCATCAAACTCGTGCCGGATGGCTTCCGGGCCCGAATGCACGGCCATATGCTTGGCGCAGGCTGCGGTCTTCAGGTAGCTGCCTTTTCCCTGGAGTCCCCGGATATAGGCGACGCCGAGACGGGCGGTCAGATACGGGTCCTCGCCCAGGGTTTCATGACCGCGGCCCCAGCGGGGATCGCGGAAAATATTGATGTTCGGGCTCCAGAACGTGAGACCCTTGTAGATGTCCCGGTCGCCGTGGGCCGACTGCCCGTTGTACTTGGCTCTTCCTTCCGTGGACACCACATCGCCGACCTTCTCATGAAAGTCCGCGTCAAAAATAGCGGCAAGACCGATTGCCTGCGGGAACACCGTGGCCGTGCCGGCGCGCGCCACGCCGTGCAGAGCTTCATTCCACCAGTTGTATGCGGGGATGCCCAGCCGCTCGATTGCAGGAGCATCAAATCTGAGCTGGGAGGCCTTTTCCTCCAGCGTCATTTTGGACACCAGTTCTTTTGCCTTTTGTCTTGCCTCATTGCGGTCCATGCCCATTCCTCCATCTCTCTTCCGCGTACCTGTCCTAAAGCATCATTGACGATTATATCAGCTTATGCGCGGCTTGTGAACGTTTCTGAAGACATGCGCAAAAAATACCCATAGTTATCGCAACGCGCGGCAGATCATGATTTCCCTGTGGCAAACCAGCCGGGATCATGATATAATTCCGGCATGCTTATCCCAATTCAGGAGGTGCAGCGCTTTGCTCGGTGCCGTTGCGTTTGATCTGGATGACACCCTGCTCAGGGATGATCTCAGCATATCCGACAGGACGGTTGCCGTCATGCGTCATCTGCGCCGCTGCGGCGTTCATATTCTTCCGGCCAGCGGCCGGGCCCTGGAAAGCATGCGGCCCTTTGTGGAGCGGCTTGACTGTGCTTCCCTGGTCGTAGCCTGCAATGGTGCCGAAATCTACTCGCCTTCCCTTGAGCTGATCTACGGCGCGCGCATGGACGAGGCGACCGCCCTGGAAGTGACCGCCTTCGGTCGGGAAAACGGCATGTACATGCAGACCTACGAAGGGGATTTCTTCTATTATAATGAGCAGTCCCGGTGGGCCGACAGCTATGCCCGCGCTTCCATGCTCCGCGGCAGGCTCGTTGAAGACCTGGATGCCTTCCTGATCCGGCATCCCACTTCCAAGATCCTGATGATGGGCCCGGAGGAAACCATAACCCGGATGCGTGAAGAAGGTCAGGAACGTTTCCGTTCCCGGCTGAGCGTGACCACGTCAAAGCCGTATTTCCTGGAATTCAATCCGGTGGAGGCCACCAAGGGAAACGCCATGGACATCTGTTCGGATATCCTGCATTTTTCCATGGACCAACTCGTGGCCTACGGCGACAGCCTGAATGATGTGAGCATGCTGCTGCGCGCCGGCACCGGCGTGGCCGTGGCCAATGGGCGCGAGGACGTGAAAAAACAGGTTGCACGCATCGCACCGGGAAATCAGGAGGACGGGGTTGCCCGGGACCTGATGGAGCATTATCCCGAATTCTTTCAAGGAGTTGTACTATGATCCAGGCATCGGCGTTTGTGGAAGCCCTGCAGCTGAACGTGCTCTCGCCTTCCACCCGGGAGGAATGGGACATCCAGTCCGCTGACATCAACCGTCCGGGCATGCAGTTCTGCGGGTTTTATGAGTATTTTGCCTTTGAACGGCCTCAGGTCATCGGCAAGGTGGAAATGACCTATCTGGAGAACATGGAGCCGGAAGCCCGGCGCAGCATGTTCAAGACCTACTTTTCCTATGAAATTCCCTGTGTCATCTGCTGCAGGGGCATGAAGCCGCCCGCAGACCTTTTGGAAGCCGCAGCCGCGCGCAATATCGCCGTCCTGCAGACTTCCAAGACCACGACCAAGTTTTCCTTTGACGCCATCTCCTATCTGAACCGGGAGCTGGCCCCGCATGTGACGCATCACGGGGTTATGGTGGACGTATACGGCGTGGGCGTGCTCATCACGGGCGAAAGCGGCGTGGGCAAGAGCGAGACCGCACTGGAGCTGATCAAGCGCGGACACTCCCTGGTGGCGGACGATGTGGTGGATATCTGCCGCGTCTCCGATACCCGGCTCATCGGCGAGTGCCCGGCCATGATCCGGCATTTCATGGAAATCCGCGGCATGGGCATCATTGATATCCGCGCCATGTACGGCGTCAGCGCCGTGGCTGTTTCCAAGTCCATTGACATGGTCATCCACCTGGAGCCCTGGGTGGAGGGCAAGGAATACGACCGTCTCGGCCTGGAAGATGACTATATCACCATACTCGGCGTGAAAGTGCCCCAGCTGGTGACACCGGTGCGGCCCGGCCGCAACCTGGCCATCATCATTGAGGTGGCCGCCCGCAATCTGAGCCTGAAGCGGCTCGGATACAGCGCAGCCCGGGAGCTGGACCGGCGCCTGAACGAAATGTATGTAAAGAACAGCAGCGAGCAGTAATGCATGCTCAAGCGCAACCCCGTTTCCATTCCTGCTCCGGGCGTCTTCTGCCGCCGGGAGCGGCTATACAGGACAGAAACCATCCAAAACAGGAGGAACAGTGTTATGATCCGTATTGGTCTCGACATCGGCGGCACCGGCATCAAGTTAGGTCTCGTGAATGAGCAGGGACAGATTCTGAGAAAGTCATCCATTGAAACCCGCACGGACATTTCCTTCCAGGAGCAGGTCCTGGCCATGGTCAACGCCACCAAGGCGCTTCTGGATGCCCAGGGTGTGAGTCTGGACGACATCCACTCCATCGGCGCAGGCGTTCCCGGCATTGCCGACCCGCGCACCGGCGAAGTGATCTTCTGCACCAACCTCGGCTGGAATCATGTGCCGTTCCGCAGCACCTTCCAGCAGTACATCAACAAGCCTGTCTACATCGACAATGATGCCACCGTGGCCGGCCTTGCGGAAAGCGTTGCGGGCATCAGCAAGGGCACATCCTCCAGCGTTTTCCTGACGCTCGGCACCGGCGTAGGTGCCGGCATCATCATCAACGGCAGGATCTGGAGCGGTGCGCACGGCGTCGGCAGCGAAGTGGGCCATGCCATCCTTGAACTGGACGGCGAGCCCTGCTCCTGCGGCAATCACGGCTGCGTGGAGCGTTACTGCTCTGCCACCGCCATCATCCGCATGGCCCGTGAACTCCTGGTCTATCATCCGGAAAGCGCCATCATGAAGGCCTGCGGAGAAAACCTGGACAACGTAAACGCCAAGATGGTCTTCGACGCAGCCCGGGAGCTGGATCCCATTGGCCTGAAAGTGTTCAACCGCTATGTTTCCAATCTCGGCCAGGCCATTGCCAGTCTGTGTAACATTCTCGACCCGGAAATGGTGGTGCTCGGCGGCGGCGTTTCCCGTGCCGGCGAATACCTGATCGATGCCGTGCGCAGGGAATATCCCAAGTACATGCTTTACAAGGATATGCCCATGCCCAGCGTGGAGCTTGCCATGCTCGGCGCGGACGCCGGCATCATCGGCGCCTCCATGCTCGGAGACTGAGACTGTTTTTCCCGTTTTGCAGCAGGGATCCGGCCCAAAGCCGGGTCCTTTTTTTGTTCTTCCTGAAACTCTTTCGACAAAGAAAAAGGAATTTTCCCGGAATGCGCGTATATATTACTGTACCCTAACAGGAAAGGAAGTCCGAGGCATGGAAATCCGGGATCAGCTCAATGCACAGCTTGATCAGTTCCTTTCTCCCTTTGCCACGCGGAATGCCGGCGATCACAGACGCGCCGCGCCGTTCCCGGAGTCCGGTGAATTCCGTACGGACTTTCAGCGTGACCGCGACCGGATCATTCACTGCAAGGCGTTCCGCCGGCTGGAAGGCAAGACCCAGGTGTTTCTTGCGCCGGAAGGCGATCACTTCCGCACGCGTCTGACCCACACGCTGGAAGTCACCCAGGTGGCCCGGACCCTTGCCCGGTGCCTGGGACTGAACGAGGATCTCACAGAGGCCATTGCGCTGGGGCACGATCTCGGGCACACGCCCTTCGGGCATATCGGCGAGCGCACGCTGGCCAGTGTCATGCCCGACGGCTTTGATCATGCGGAGCAGTCCCTGCGCGTAGTGGATGTGCTGGAGCGCGAAGGACGCGGGCTGAACCTGACCTGGGAAGTACGCAACGGCATTGTCTCGCATTCCGGCGACCGGCGCAGCGCCACGCTCGAAGGCGAATGCGTCCGCAAGGCGGACCGCATTGCCTACCTCAACCATGACCTGGACGACGCGCTGCGCGCCCAGGTGCTCAGGCCCTTCGACCTTCCCGCCGACTGCATCCGCGTGCTCGGCGCCTCCCATGGTGAGCGGATCGAGACCATGGTCCGGGATATCGTGGATCACTCCCGGAATCAGAGCGAACTGTCCATGTCCAACGAAGTGGAAAGCGCCATGAACGGCCTGCGGGAATTCATGTTTGAACGGGTATACCGGGACAGCTGGCGCGCGGCGCAGGAGGAAAAATGTGATTTCATTCTCCGCCGGATGTTCGAGCATTACCTCAGCCATCCCGCGGACATGCCTCAGGAATTCCTCCTTATCGGCTACCGTGAAGGCATGGAGCGCGCGGTATGCGATTTCCTGTCCGGCATGACAGACCGGTATGCCATCCGGCTGTTCAACCAGCTTTTCGTGCCGACGGGTTTTCCTGTCGCCTGAGAACTTCATTTCTGTGGCAGGAAAAAGGGCAAATCTGACGAAATCAAGAGAAATGGTGACGTACCATGGCAGGAAGATACCCGGACCGGTTTCTGGAAGAGCTCAGGCGCAGTGCAGATCTTGTGCAATACGTCTCCTCCTATGTGGCCCTCAAGCAGAACGGCCGCAGATACTGGGGGCTGTGTCCATTCCATGGAGAAAAGACCGCCTCTTTTTCCGTGGATCCATCCCAGCAGCTCTATTACTGCTTCGGATGCAAGAAAGGCGGAACCGTATTCACTTTCATTCAGGAAATGGAGCATCTGACGTTTCCGGAGGCCATCGCATTCGTGGCGGACAGGGAGCACATCCCGCTGCCCGAAATGGAAGAGGATCCCGCGTTCCTCAAGCGCAAGCAGCTCAGAGCCCGGATCTATGAAGCCAACCGTGAAGCCGCCCGATTCTATCATTCCACTCTGTTCACGCCGGCGGGCAGCGCAAGCCTTGCATACCTGCGCTCACGCGGGCTCAATGATTCCACTATACGAAAGTTCGGTCTGGGGGCAGCACCGGATGGCTACGAGAATCTCAAGAAGCATCTCGTGGGACTCGGGTTCACTGAACAGGAACTTCTCCAGGCTGGACTTCTTGTTTCCAAGGAAAGCGACAGCGGCACCCGGCATGTCTATGACATGTTCCGGAACCGGTGCATGTTCCCCATCATTGACCAGTACGGGAATGTCACCGGCTTCGGCGGACGGATTCTCGGCTCGGGACCCATAAAGTACCTCAACACAGCGGACACGGTCGCATACAACAAGCGCTTCGGCGTCTATGCGGCCAATCTTCTGCGCAAGGAACGGGATCTTGACCGGATCATTCTGGTGGAAGGCTATATGGATGTCATCGCCCTCACCCAGTTCGGCGTCCGCGGTGTGGTCGCCTCCCTGGGCACGGCCTTCACCCATGAACAGGCCCGCCTTCTGAAGCGTTACGCGCCGAAGATCTACCTGAGCTATGATGGTGACAGCGCCGGTCAGCATGCCATTCTGCGCGCCCTGGACATTCTCCGGGACGAGGAAATCCCGGCAAGGGTGCTTGACTATCCCGACGGTATGGACCCGGACGAGTTCATCCGCAGAAAGGGCCCGGAAGCCTTTGAAAAGCTTCCTGTGCTTTCGCCGGAGAGCTACCGTCTGCGTCGGCTCAGGGATGAGCACGACCTCTCCACCCAGGAAGGCAAGACCGAGTACGCCAAGGCCGCCGGACGCATCCTGAAGGACCTGGACCCCGTGGACCTGGAAAACCAGCTGAAGGAGCTCATGATCCAGACAGGCTTTTCCCGGGAAGTGCTGCTCGCTCAGATCGACCGGAGCGCCCCGCTCCCGCGCTCCAGTGCCTCCGGCACGCCACGGCCGCCGGAAGCGCGCACCATCATGCGGAGCCATGAAAAAACCGACGAGGATGTACACACCCAGGAAACCATTCTCTCCATTCTGGCATCCCTGGACATACCGCACCAGGACATTGTGGGGCCCGAGGATTTCACGGATCCGTTTCTGCGAGACCTGTTTCTGGGACTCGACAGCGGAAAAAGCGTGGCGCTTCTCGTGGACATGCAATCCGACGAGCCCTCCCGCGAGCGTGCCAGCCAGGTTCTGCTCAGTCCCGCATCCTCGGACAGAAACGAAGACATTCTCATGCTCAAGGAATCCATTCATCACCTTCGGATTCTGCGGCTTAACCGTCAGCGTGACGAACTCAGGAAGGCTCTGAGCGCCGCTGATGACGACAACGAAAAGCAGCGTATTATGAGTCAGATTCAGGAGATCTCCGGCATGATCCGGAAGCTTTGATTTCTCCGGCGACCGACGCATCGACCTTAAGGAGGACGTATGGCCAGTACCGAAACACGCGAGGAGCGTTTCAATGAACTTCTGGAATGGGCAAAACGCAGACCCGGCATCAGCAAAACGGAGCTTATGGACCAGATGCCTGAGCTGGATCCGGAGGATCTGGAGCAGCTCATTTCCATGCTGCGGGAGTCCGGCTGTCCCGTCCACGACATGGATGACATCGAAGGTGCCGAGGAACTGAAAAACCAGACGGTGGACGGCAAGCCCGTCGCAGCGCCGGAGATCAGTGTTCCTGACGGGGTGAATCTCAATGACCCCGTACGCCTTTACCTGCGCGAAATCGGCTCCATTCCCCTGCTCACAGGCGAAGAGGAAGTCGAGCTGGCAAAAATGCTGGAACAGGGCACAGACGAGGAAAAGGATTTCGCGCGCAAGCGCCTGAGTGAATCCAATCTGCGTCTGGTTGTTTCCATTGCCAAGCGCTATATCGGCCGCGGCATGCAGTTCCTGGACCTGATCCAGGAAGGCAATCTCGGACTCATGAAGGCTGTGGAAAAGTTCGACTATACACGTCAGTATAAATTCTCCACCTATGCCACATGGTGGATCCGTCAGTCCATCACCCGCGCCATTGCCGACCAGGCGAGAACCATCCGGATTCCTGTGCATATGGTGGAAACCGTAAACCGTCTTTCCAGGGTCAGCCGGGATCTGCAGCAGGAGCTCGGCCGTGATCCCACCATGGCCGAACTGGCCAAGGCCATGAACATGACGGAACAGAAAGTCACGGAAATCCTTCAGGCTGCGCAGGAGCCTGTCAGTCTGGAAACGCCCATCGGCGAGGAAGAAGACAGCTCACTGGGCGATTTCATCGCCGATGATGAATCGCTCACGCCTGTCAACGCCGCCTCCCGCCATCTGATGCAGGAACAGCTCAATGAAGCGCTCAATACGCTGACGCCCAGAGAGCGCCGGGTGCTCTATCTGCGCTACGGGCTCGGGGACGGCCGCGCACGGACGCTGGAAGAAGTGGGCCGTGAATTCCACGTGACCCGCGAGCGCATCCGCCAGATCGAGGCCAAGGCGCTGAGAAAGCTGCAGCAGACCGGACGCAACAACCGGCTGCAGGATTATCTTGAGTAAGATTTCCGTTCTTTTCTAGAGAGGAAGATTCACGTTTGACCTATAAAGAGGAAGACCGTAATGCCCGGGCAGATGATATCGTCGAGCTCGGAAAATCCCGGGGCGCCATGACTGCCGGCGAAATCCGGGAGCTTATGGGAGACATGGAGCAGGATACCAATCTTTTCTACGATATTGTGGACCGTCTGGAAAGCGCGCAAGTGACAGTGGATCTCCAGGGAATAAAGGATGAGGAATCCCCCCTGGACACCTTCGAGACATCCACCAGACGTCTGAACGATATTCTTGAGCCCTCCGCCTCCGCGCTGATGGAGGAAGAAAAAAACAACGCGCACAAAACCCTGTACGCCTCGTCAGATGATGTCAATCTCAGTGATCCCGTCCGCATGTACCTCAAGGAGATCGGACAGATTCCGCTGCTCACCGCTGATGAGGAAGTGGAGCTGGCCAAGCGCATTCAGGCCGGCGATGAAAGTGCCAAGGAAAAACTGATCCAGTCCAACCTGCGTCTGGTGGTATCCATTGCCGGACGCTACACCAACCGGGGCCTGCAGTACCTGGACCTGATCCAGGAAGGCAATCTTGGCCTGATGAAGGCCGCTGACAAGTTCGACTACACCAAGGGCTTCAAGTTCTCCACCTACGCCACATGGTGGATCCGTCAGTCCATTACCCGGGCGCTTGCCGATCAGGCGAGAACCATCCGGATTCCCGTGCATATGGTGGAAACCATCAACCGCGTCATCCGCACCAGCCGCCAGCTGATGCAGGAACTGGGAAGGGAGCCGAGCACGGCAGAGATTGCCGCGGCCATGAAGCTGCCCGAATCCCGGGTCCAGGAGATCATCAAGATTGCCCAGGACCCCGTCAGCCTGGAAACCCCTATCGGAGAAGAGGAAGACAGCCATCTGGGCGACTTCATTCCCGATGACAGCGCACCCGCGCCGTCGGATGCCGCTTTCTATTCCCTGCAGCGCGAGCAGCTCATGGAAGTGCTCGGCACACTGTCGGACCGCGAAAAGAATGTCATCTGTCTGCGCTACGGCCTCGACGGCGGCCGGAGCTATACGCTGGAGGAAGTCGGTTCCATCTATCACGTAACCCGTGAGCGCATCCGTCAGATTGAGGCCAAGGCCCTCCGGAAACTGCGTCAGAACCGTCAGTTGAGAGATCTGAGGGATTAAGGAATGGATAAACGTCTTCAGACATGCCTGGATCTGTATGTTCCCGGCGACACAGGCGCGGATATCGGTACGGACCACGCGCTGCTCCCCTGCGCCGTACTGCGGCGCGGGCTGTGCCGGCATATGATTCTCTCCGACATCTCCCCCTCTGCCCTGGAGCATGCGCGCCAGCAGGTGCAGCGTCAGGGACTGGAAGACCGCGTCACGCTGAGGCTGGCCGACGGTCTGCAGGCGCTGGACCGGACATGCTGCTGCATATCCGTCACCGGCATGGGTGGAATTCACATGAGTGAGCTGCTCCTTTCGGGGCAGCCTTTTCTGCACAATGCAGCGCTTGTGCTCAGCCCGCACCGGGATCATGACCGGGTGCGCCGCACCCTTTCAGAGATCGGCTATCATCTGACGGATGAAGTGCTGTGCTTCAGCAACGGCCGCTTTTATCTGGCCATGCGCGCCGTGCCCGGAACCCCGGACCGCGACGAAAGCCATCTGCGGTATGGATCGCTGCTCTTTGAGAAGCGTGACGCCCTGACACGGGACTATATCGCGCATCAGATCGCACTGCTTCGGGAGCAGATATGTGCACGCGAAGCGGCGCTCACGCCGGCGGAGGACCTGAAGGAAGACCTCGCGTTTTATCTTGGCAAGGAGAATGCTTTATGACCATCAGGGAAGTATATGACTGGCTGGACAGGCTTGCGCCGTTTGACACCCAGGAGGATTTTGACAATTCCGGTCTTCTGCTCGGACATCCGGACGCCCCGGTGCGCCGGGTGTTTTTCACGCTTGACGTCACCGACGCCTGTCTTGCGGAAGCCGAGAAATTCGGGGCCGACCTTGTCATCTCCCATCACCCCCTGGTCTTCCATCCCCGCACGCATCTGCGGGAGGATGATCACGAGGCCGCGCTTCTGTGCCGCATGATCCGCCGCGGCATGGGGCTGATCAGTGCGCACACCAATCTGGATCAGGCCGACGGCGGCATCAACGATACGCTTGTGCATCTGCTCGGCCTGGAGCCTTTACCTGAGCATACCCGGTATGTGCGCGCGTGCAGACTGCCGCAGCCCATGACATGCGCCGAGCTGGAAGCGTACGTGTCCGAACGTCTGCATACGCCCGTGCGCGTCATGGGCAGCGGGAATGTGCCGCTCATTCAGACCCTCGCCGTGTCCTCCGGCGCCGGAAGTGATTTCTGGCCCGAAGCCGCCGCGCTGGGCGCCCAGGCGTTTCTCTCCGGGGAAGTGCGGCATCATCATGCCCTGGCCATGAACGCCCAGGGCATGATCGCGCTGGAAGCCGGCCACGATGCGACGGAAAAGCCGGGAATTCTTGCCCTGGCGGATGCTTTACAAAGCTGGTTTCATGCAGTAGAATATGATGCTATCGTATGCAAATCGGAGGCAGACACGTATACCCTGTCCCCCAGCCTGTGACAGGCCAAAACTATCGGAAAAGGAGGACGAAGCATGGATAAAATGGAACTGCTCTGGGACTACATGCAAGAAGACATCAAGGCGGACCGGATCGAACTGGAGATCAAGCGTTCGCCCCTGCGTCAGAAGCTTGAAAAGACCAGAGACTTCATTATGAGCCAGCAGAAAGTCTACAAGGATATGGAAGAGCGGGTGGCCATCTCAGCCGACCGCAAGGACGCCATCCGGGATGCGCTCAAGCGCAGTGAGGAGCAGCTGGCTCAGCTTCAGGCCCGG
>CACYNZ010000060.1 GCA_902775835.1 uncultured Eubacteriales bacterium
GATTGAGCGGGACTATGACGAATACGGCAATGTGTGTGCCGAGCGCTACTTTGATACACAGGGTCAGCCCGTTGCCTGCCTGAAGGGCTATGCCCAGGTGCAGCGGGAATATGAGGCGAAGGGCCGGCTTCTGAAGGAAAGCTATTTTGACGAAAACGGTGAGCCCGCCATGCAGACCGGCGGCTACGCGTCCTTTGAACAGGTACTGGACGCGGCCGGCAATGCCGTGGAGGTCCGGTATTTTGACACGGATGGAAATCCTGTGGAAAGCACCAGCGGATACGCGGTGATCCGCCGCGTATATAACGCGAAGAAGCAGGTGATTTCCGAGGCTTGGTTCGATGAAAACGACAGCCCGAAGGCGCTGAAGGATACCTACACCCGGATTGAGCGGCGCTATGATGAGTATGGTAATGTAAGCGCCGAGCGCTACTTTGACGGAAACGGGACAATGATTGCCTGCCTGAAGGGCTATGCCCAGGTGATCCGGAACTATGCGGCCAAGGGTCAGCTCCTGAATGAAAGCTATCTGGACGAAAACGGCCAGGCGGTCATGCAGACCGGCGGGTATGCGTCCCTTGAACAGATCCTGGATGAAAACGGGAATGTGCTTGTGGCCTCCTACCTGGATCCGGAGGGCCGGCTCGTGGTCAATACCAGCGGGTATGCGGTGATCCGCCGCGCCTACAATGAGCAGAAGCAGGTGATCCAGGAAGCATGGTTTGACGCCGACGACCTGCCGAGCCCGCTCAAGGATACGTATTGCAGCGTGCGCCGGGACTATGATGACTTCGGAAACGTGTGCATGGAAGCGTATTACAGCGCTGTGGGCATGCCCATGAACTGCGCCAGGGGATATGCGCGTGTGGAGCGCGTGTATGAGGCCAAAGGCCGGCTGCGTGAAGAGGCCTACTTTGACACGAACGGCCAGAGCGTCATGCAGACGGGCGGATATGCCCGCATGACGCAGGGGCTGGATGAGGCCGGGAACGTGGTGCTCCAGCGGTACTTTGACACTGAGGGGAATCCTGTGCTGCTGCCCGCCGGATACGCGGTGGTGCGCCGGGTATTCAATGACCAGAAACAGGCAGTCCGGGAATCCTGGTACGATGAGCGGGATATCCCGACCCTTGCCAATGACACCTACAGCAGCGTGGAGCGGGAATATGACGAGTTTGGAAATGTCTGTGAAGAAAAATACGATGACATGCTCGGCAATCCCGTGAACTCCTCCAAGGGCTACGCGCGTGTGGAGCGCGAGTATGCGGCCAAGGACTGGCTGCTCATGGAGCGCTACTATGACGCGGAGGACCAGCCGGTGATGCAGACGGGCGGGTATGCCCAGCTGATCCAGGAACTGGATGAAAACGGGAATGTTCTGGAAATCCGCTACTTTGACACGGAAGGCCGCCTGGTGACCATGGGCAGCGGCTATGCCATGATCCGCCGGGAATACAACGACAGGAAACAGGCCATATCCGAAGCATGGTTTGATGAGATGGAAGCGCCCACCGCGCTGAAGGATACGTTCGCGCGTATCGAGCGCGACTATGACGAATACGGCAATGTGTGCGCAGAACGTTACTTCGACACGGAAGGACAGCCCATCGCCTGCCTGAAGGGGTATGCCCAGGTTGTACGGGAATATGAGGCGAAGGGCCGGCTGCTGAAGGAAAGTTATCTGGACGAAAACGGTCAGCCCATTATGCAGACGGGCGGGTACATGTCCTTTGAACAGGTGCTGGACGAAAACGGAAACGCGGTGGAAATCCGCTACCTTGACACGGACGGAAACCTTGTGGTCAATACAAGCGGTTATGCCGTGATCCGCCGGGATTACAATGACAGGAAGCAGGTTATTTCGGAGGCCTGGTTCGATGAAGATGACAGCCCGAAGGTGCTGAAGGATACCTATGTCCGGATCGAGCGGGACTACGACGAATACGGCAATGTAAGCGGCGAACGCTACTTCGGTGCGGATGGCCAGCCCATCGCCTGCAACAAGGGATATGAGCAGGTGCTGCGCGTGTATGAAGCCAAGGGCCGTCTGGTGTATGAACAGTACCTGGATGCCCAGGGCCAGGCCGTGATGCAGACCGGCGGGTACGCGTCCCTGCAGCAGACACTGGATGAAGACGGGAACGTGCTGGAAATCCGGTACTTTGACACGGAAGGCAGCCTGGTGGTCAATACCAGCGGATACGCCGTGATCCGCCGGGAATTCAACGAAAAGAAGCAGGCATTGTCCGAAGCCTGGTTCGACGAAAATGACAGCCCGAAGGTGCTCAAGGATACCTATGCCCGGGTGGAACGGGACTACGATGAGTACGGGAACGTGAGCGCCGAGCGCTATTATGACACGGAAGGCCAGCCCGTTGCGTGCAATAAGGGATACGTTCAGATGCTTCGCGTATACGAAGCCAAGGGCCGGCTGGTGTATGAGCAGTACCTGGATGCCCAGGGTCAGGCTGTGATGCAGACGGGCGGATATGCGTCCCTGCAGCAGACGCTGGATGAAGACGGGAATGTGCTGGAAATCCGATATCTGGATACGGAAGGCAGCCTGGCAGTGAATACCAGCGGCTATGCCGTGATCCGCCGGGAATACAACGATAAAAAGCAGGCCGTAGCCGAAGCTTGGTTCGATGAAACCGACAGCCCGAAGGTGCTGAAGGATACCTATGCCCGGGTGGAGCGTGACTATGACGAATATGGCAATGTGTGCGCTGAGCGCTACTTCGCGGCCGATGGTCAGCCCGTTGCCTGCCAGAAGGGATATGCCGGCGTGGACCGGGTATACGCGGCCAAGGGCTGGCTTCTTGGGGAAGCGTACCTGGACGCGGAGGGACAGCCGGTCATGCAGACAGGCGGGTACGCCAGTCTCAGGCAGGTGCTGAACGAGGACGGAAAGCCGCTGGAAGTGTACTACTATGACACTGAGGGCGAGCTCGTGGTCGCAGGTACGGGGTATGCCGTGATCCGGCGCACCTATGACGAAGAAGGACGGACGCTGACGGAAGCGTGGTTTGACGAAAACGACGCGCCGAAAGTGCTGAAGGACAGTTACGCGCGCATTGACCGGGTGTGGGACGAGTTCGGGAACACGTCGGAGGAAGCCTATTTTGACACGGAAGGCGCGCCTGTGCTCAGCAGCCGGGGATACGCATCCGTAAAGCGCGTGTATGAGGCCAAGGGCCGGCTGCGCTCGGAAGCCTACTTTGATGAACAGGGCGCGCCGGTTGCGGTGAAGGCGGGCTACGCGTCCTTTGCCCAGGAGCTGGATGAAGCGGGGAATGCCGTGGACATCCGCTACTTTGACACGGAAGGCGCGCCGGTGATGAATTCCTCCGGATATGCGCGTCTGCTGCGGGTATACAATGCCAAAAAACAGATCATCCGGGAGAGCTGGCGGGATACGCAGGACATGCCGGTGGCGCCTGGGAACACCTATGTGACCGTTGAAAAGGAATATGACGAAAACGGGAATGTGAGTCTGGAGCGGTATCTGGACGCGCAGGACCAGCCGGTTCTTTCCAAGAATGGGTTCGCAGAGATCCGCCGGGTCTTTGACGAGCGGAAAAAGGTGATCCGGGAAATGTGGTACGGCGTGGACGGCGCGCCCATTACCCGGGGCAACACTTTCTGCGGAAAGGCGTATGCCTACGATGAAAACGGGCATGTGATCCGGGAAACGTACCTGGACGGCAATGAAATGCCCATTGCGTGCCAGGAAGGGTTTGACGAAAAAGAGACAAAGTACAGCGGCGATCTGGTGACAGAAGAGCGGTACCTCCTGGGCGGCGCCTTGCATGCGCGGAACACGGGATATGCGGTCCGCGTGCTTACCTACAATGATGCAGGCGCGCAGATCATGGAAATGATGCTGGACGCGGAGGAAAAGCCCTGCCTGTGCTCGGACGGGTATCATGTGAAGCAGACCGAGTATGATGACCAGGGACGGAAGGTGCGCGAAACCTTCCTGAACACGGACGGCGCGGCCATGGCCCTGCCGGACGGCACCGGGGAGATCCGGTATACCTATGATGAGAACGGCAAGCTCAAGGAAACGCTGCGCGTGCCCTTTGAGGACATGGCCGTGGAAGGAAACGGAGCGGCGTAAGCGAGGATATTTCCGGTTTACGCAAAAAGGCAGCCAGTCTGCATGCGGTGCAGGCTGGCTGCTGCTCTGCTTTCCCCAAAAACATAAAGCCGAGGGGTTTGCAGTCGGGGGAAGATTGGCAAATGAGACATCACGGAAATCTGCTGACCGAGGGGAATATCTACAAAAAGATGCTGGGGTTTGCGCTGCCGATCCTGGCGGGGTATTTCTTCCAGCAGCTCTACAACACGGTGGACGCCCTGATCGTGGGCAATTTTCTGGACGCGGACGCGCTGGCGGCGGTGACGTCCACGGGATCCTACACCTATCTGATGATCGGGTTTGTGTCCGGGTTTGCCACGGGTGCCGGGATCATTATCGCCAGGCACATCGGGGCGGATGACGCGCCGCAGACGGAGCGGGCTGTGCACACGGCGGTGGCGCTGGGACTGTTCTTCAGCGTGGTGCTGACGGCCTTCGGCGTGCTGGTGACGCCGGGCATACTGCAGCTCATGGGCACGCCGGACACGGTGTTTGAACGGTCCTGCCGGTATCTGCAGGTGTACTTCGGCGGCGCGGGCGCGCTGGTGATGTACAACATGTTTGTGAGCATTCTGCAGGCGTCCGGGGAAAGCCGGTTCCCGCTCATCTGCCTGGTGGCCAGCTCGCTGACGAACATTGTGCTGGACCTTCTGTTCATCGCGGTGTTCCACATGGACGTGGAAGGCGCGGCGCTGGCCACGGTGCTGTCGGAAATCCTGAGCATGGTGCTGGTGGGCGTAAAGCTCCTGAAAAGCCGGGAAGTGATCCGCGTAATACCGCGCCGGATCCGAGTGGACCACGAGAGTCTCCGGTATATTGTGCGCTACGGGTTTCCCGCGGCCATGCAGGGCTGCGTGATTGACCTGTCCAACATGCTGATCCAGTCCTATATCAACAGTTTCGGGCGGGATGCCATGGCCGGCATCGGCGCGAGCCTGAAGACGGAAGGGTTTATTTTCCTGCCGGTGACCGCGTTTTCCATGGCCATGACCACCTTTGTGTCCCAGAACATGGGCGCCGGGAAAATGGACAGGGTGCGCAGCGGCGCGAAGTTCGGGCTTTTGTGCACCGGCGGCATGCTGCTCGCCTTCGGAAGCGCGGCCTATTTCCTGGCACCGCACATGATCGCGCTGTTCAATTCGGATCCGGCCATTATCCGCTACGGTGTGGGCCGGACCACGGTATGCGCTTTCTTCTACTGTCTGTGCGGGTTCTCGCATGTGGCATCTGCACTGATGCGCGGCCTGGGAAAGTCCATGACGCCCATGCTGGTCATGCTCCTGTGCTGGTGCGCGGTACGCGTGCTTGTGCTGTTCACCCTGGGCCAGGCAGTGCATGATATCCGGCTGATCTACTGGATCTATCCCTTCACCTGGTCGCTGTCGAGCCTGGTGTATCTTGTGGAGTTCAGAAAACTGCATCTGTTTTCGCCGGAAAAGCGGCGGAAGGCCTGAGTCATGTGCAGGCCACCTTGGAAAAGGGACGGCCAGTTTTCTTCCGCGTGCACAGCTGGAATTGTGAAGCCAGGCGGAATCTGGTAGGATCATAAAAAGAAATGCGCAGCGGAGGAATGCAATATGAAGAAACGATTTCATGCTGTTCTGGCATGCGTGCTGTGTGTGTGCATCCTGTTTTCCGTAACCGGGACGCTGGCGGCAGGCTTTGAGACGGCCGCCGAAGCGGTGGATCATATGGGACTCGGCTGGAATCTCGGGAATGCCCTGGACAGCACCGGGGACTGGATCCTGCAGTATACCGAGGGCACAGTCAGGGACTTTGAGACGGCCTGGGGAAACCCGGTGACACCGGTGAGCCTGATGCAGAAGCTGAAACGGCTCGGATTCGGGGCTGTACGTATTCCCATCACCTGGGCAAGGCACTTTGATGACAAGGGGAATATGGACGGGGCATGGATGGACCGCGTGCAGAAGCTGGTGGACGCGGCAATGGATGCGGGACTGTACTGCATTATCAATATGCATCACGATACCGGATCGGACGGATGGCTTCGGGCCAGCCGGGCTAACTTCAACCGGAACAGGGAAAAGTTTGAGCATATCTGGAGACAGATCGCAGAGCGCTTTGCCAGCTATCCGCAGGAGCTTCTGTTCGAGGGCTTCAATGAGATGGTGGATGAAAGCAATGTATGGGACAATCCTTCCACCGACGGCGTGACGGCCCTGAACCTTTACAATCAGGCGTTTGTGGATACAGTGCGCTCGACAGGCGCAAACAATGCCCGGCGTAATCTTGTGTGCTGCACCTATGCCGCGTCATGCTCGGAACGGTGCATGCGGGCATTCAGGCTTCCGAGGGACAGTGCGAGGGATCACCTGATCGCGGAGGTGCATATGTACAACCCGTCAGGGTTTGCTTTCAGGGATGAGGATGTCACCTGGGAGCCAACGGTGAGCAGGTACAGCACGACAGTGGAACAGACCGTGGACTGGACTGTGGAAGGAATCGGGAACGCATTTGGGAATACACCTGTGATTATCGGGGAGTTCGCGGCCTTCAACAAGAATAACACGGAAGACCGGGTGAAATGGTTTACCAGGGTTATCCGGGATGCCGGCCGGATCGGAGCGGTCTGCTTTATCTGGGATAACGGCAATGCTGCGGAGATGGGCTATATTGACCGGGTCGGGGCCAGGGATCCTTTCCCGGAAATCATCAGGGCGTGCGTCGAAGAAGCCGGCAGATGGTAAACGTACACCCGGCATGTGCAAAGGAAAAGCCTCTGTTCTGTCATACTGGCAGGACAGAGGCTTTTTTGCCGGAATCAGTGGATGTCGTATACGGAGAGCACGGAAAAGCGTTTTCCGCTGCCGCGCAGTATGGATACCTGACGGGTGCCTTCCAGCATGTCAAAATCGTTGTCGGAAAGCAGTACGTCCGCGTCATGACACTGGATATCCACCATGCGGGCATAGCCGCGGGAGGAGATGGTGAGCACATCGCCTTCCTGCGTCACGGTGAGCTGCGGGTCACGGAAATGGAAGTGCTTGGGCGGGCAGAACAGGGCGGAAGTACTCGAGACAATGCTTCCGTTCTCCTCGAGCTCTGCCCAGAGGAAGTGCTCAAAGGGGTCGGCTTCCGGGAACTCCAGCACGCATGCGCTCATGGAGGAGAGAGCCGGAACGGACACGGGGACTTCGCCCTGGCGCAGAAGGCTGCCCTCCGCTGTGCGCAGCTGCCAGCGGACAATGACATTGCGGGGCTGCATGGATTCATTGGAGAGCCGCAGGTCGGCGCGCAGCGGGATTTCGGAGACCGGGGTTTCGTCATTGACGTTGGGCCGGGCTGTCTGCAGGCCGTCCTCCTCAATGGCCAGGAGCAACGGCGCATAGAAGCGTCTTGCCATGTACTGCAGCGCCTTCCAGCGGCCGTAGTAGTCGATGGATGCCCAGGAGGCCACGGGCCAGCAGTCATTGATCTGCCAGTAGATGGCGCCGCGGCACTGGTCGCGGTGGGTGCGGAAGTGCTCCACGCCGCAGCGTACGGCCTCGGCCTGCAGGAGCTGGGAAGCGTAGACCAGGGTGTCCAGGTTCCGGGGATACAGGTAATGCTGGGACAGGTAGTTCAGGATCTTGCCGTTGGCGGACGCATTGCGCTGATGCTTTTCCATGACATAGGAGAAGATGTTCCGGTCCGAGGGCAGGGTAAAGCTTTCAATGGTCTTCATCTCCGGGAAGGACTGGAACCCGAACTCGGACACAAACCGGAACGCGTGGTCGCGGTAGGCCTGGAAGGGCTCATTGCCGTGCCAGACGCCCCAGTAGTGCACATCCCCGCGCTTTTCGTCCGAGGGCTGGTCAAAGGCGCCGCCGGAGCTGGGGGAGGAGGGACGATAGGGCCGGTCCGGGTCCAGGACATGCAGCAGGGAGGGCAGGATATACTCAAAGATCTTGATATAGTCCGCCTTCTGCTGAGGCGTGCCTCCGAACCAGTCCTGGCTCATGGCCGCCTCGTTCTCGTTGTTCCCGCACCAAAGCGCGAGGCTCGGGTGATGGCGCAGGCGCAGGATATTGTCCCGGAACTCGGCGCGGATGTTCTCCTCAAAGGCGGGGGAGAGCTCATACCCGGCACAGGCGAACATGAAGTCCTGCCAGACCAGGAGTCCGAGCTCATCACAGGCGTCAAAGAAGAAGTCATCGGGATAGTAGCCGCCGCCCCAGACGCGCACACAGTTGAAGTGCGCATCCCGGCAGTTCTCCAGCAGGCGGCGGGTGCGCTCAGGCGTGACGCGGCGCAGGATATTGTCCTCGGGGATATAGTCGGCACCCATGCAGAACATGGGCACGCCGTTGACACAAAGGCCGAAGGAGGTGCCGTACTCGTCCGGGGTTTCCTGGATGTCAATGGTGCGCAGGCCGATGCGCTTTTCCCAGCGGTCGAGAAGCACGCCTTCCGGGCTGAGCAGGTCGGCCTTCAGGGTGTACAGGGGCTGGTCGCCCAGACCGTTGGGCCACCAGAGACGCGGGGACATGACCTGCATGGCCGAGTCCGTGGTGGACACGACCTCATTGCCGTCCGGGTCCAGGAGCGTGTAGCGCAGGTACAGGCCCTCGGCCGGCGCCTCGCGCGGTATGTCCAGGTCCGGGGTGAAGTTCAGCTGCACCATGCTCGGGGCGTGGGTCTGGCGGATGAGCACCGAGCGGACCTTGGGCGTGGACACGGGCCAGAGATAGACGGGCCGGAAGATGCCGGCGTCGGGCAGACGCGGACCCCAGTCCCAGCCGTACATGCAGTGGGCCTTGCGGATGTGCGGGAAGCCGCGGACGGCGTCCGTGCTCCCGTTCACGGGACTGCGGCGGTAGGCGGCGTGCGCGGCCTCCACCGGAGAGCGGAACAGGATGGTGAGCAGATTGCCGCCGGCGTGCACCATGGGCCGGATGTCCACCATGTAGGTGCGGTGCATGTCGGACGTGGAAAGGACGAACTGGTCGTTGACGCTGATCTCGCACAGCGTGTCCAGACCTTCAAACACCAGGCGCAGTTCCCGGGCGCGCAGGACTTTCTCGTCCAGGAAGAAGGTACGGCGGTAGAGGAAGTCCTCACGGATCTTCTCATAGGCCTTCTGCTCATTGTCCCGGAAGAAGGGATCGTCCAGGAGCTGCGCGTCCATGAGGTCCGCGTACACGGAGCCGGGAACAGTGGCGGGATGCCACTGCATGTCGCGGGTGGAGCACATCTCCCACTCGCCGCAAAGGGAAATCATATTGTCCATATCAGGAACCTCCTTGATTGGTAAAAGGCGGGGTATCGCTCTGGATGGGCTGGGACATTTCGGGCAGGACCTCAATATGCACCTGATCAATGACCTGCATGCTGCGCACGGCAGAGAAGGCGGTGACAAGCACGAAGACAAGAGCCAGAATCACAGTGAGGGTGCCGGTCCTGCGGCCTCTGGGCCGTCGGAGCGTGCGCTGCAGGTGCTTCAGGTGATGCATGACCTGGCGCGCGGCGACACCGGTGAGCGCGCCGCAGGCAAGGCCCACGAGCATGAGCAGGCCGAGGTAGCCCAGGATGGCCCGGGGCGTGTGCAGCACCAGGATGGCCATCATGACCTGACCGATATTGTGACTCATGCCGCCGGCCATGGAGATGACAATGCAGTCCAGACGGCGCAGGCGGTGCAGAAGTACCATCATGGTCAGGCTGGTGAGTCCGCCGGCAAAGGCGTAGATCATGGCGGACACGCCGCCGAACATGAGGGCGGAGAGCATCACCTTGGATGTCATGAGAATATAGGCGGTGGGCACGTCCAGCATATAGACGGCAAAGATGAGCACGGAGTTGGACAGGCCCAGCTTGATCCCCGGAACGCCCGGGGAGGGCAGCAGGCTTTCCACCCAGCCCAGGACCAGCATGACAGCCAGCAGCATGGCACTCAGTGTCAGGCGCTGGCTGGAAGTGTTGAGTCGGCTCGGCATGTGATTCCTCCAAGGTGCCTAAGATTTCCGGGAAAAGGCGCGGAATGCAGGGCAGATCCTTTCTATCTCAGCGGGGCATCCTGCCTGGATGAGCGGCGGATCTGTGCATAGCTCAGCGCAAAGAGCGTGAGAACGAAGACGGGGAATACCCATTCCGCGGCGCTTGTGTCCGTGGCGATAAAGTCGTAGAGCCCGTGCAGGGCGGCGGGGATCAGCACACAGAGCAGAAGGCAGGCCCGGCTGAAGGTATGGTCGCGCCGCAGGCTCAGGGCTTTGGCCCGGCCGTACCACACGCCCATGAATACGCCGAAGCACGCATGCCCGGGCACGGCGGTCAGGGCGCGCACCAGCGCAGTGGACAGGCCGTAGGCGAACACATAGCGCACGTTTTCCCACAGCGCAAAGCCCAGGGAAAGGAACACGGCATAGACCACGGCGTCATAGGTGCAGTTGAACTCGCGCTCGCGCCAGGTGCGGCGGTAGAGCAGCACAAATTTGCACAGCTCCTCGCCAAGGCCCACCACCAGAAAGCAGAACACATAATTATAGGCGGGATCACGCTCGGACATGGAGCGGTCCAGCAGGAAGGTGCCCACCCACTCCCAGGCAATGGCCAGGACCGTGGAGACAATGCCCAGAACCACCAGCGACACGAGCAGGGACGGGCTTTCCTTTTCCAGACGGTCCAGGCGCCAGGTGCGCACCAGCAGGAACAGGGCGGGGAGCACGGCGCTGACGACGAGGATCGTGCGCCATGAGGAATAGAGGATCATTCAGTGAAACTCCTTTCAGGGTCCGACTTTTTCCAGGAAGGAGACGAGCACGTAGCCTTCCATGCTGTCGGTGCGCACGTGCGCCCACTGTCCGTCCTCGCTGGTCTCCAGCACCTGCAGACGCTGGTGCGGATACAGGCGCATGAGAATATCTGAGGCCATGGAAGGCTCGCTTCTCAGGTTCAGGGAAGAGTCTTCCGCGATATGCTCCACGCTGGCCAGCCAGGCATTGGCCGGGAGCGGAAGCGTGACAGGCATGAGTGTGGGCCGGGGCGTGGGGGAGGCGGACGGCGCCGGCGTGCCGGCGAGATACCGGTTCATGGCCGGCAGAAGTGCCTGGCCGGAGGGCGCGATGCGCAGTTCCATGCCGGGGTAATAGAAGCCCAGGATCTGATCAAAGGTCCAGTGCTCATGCGCGGCCATGTACTGCGCGCCGCGCTGGCTCATGCCCACGCCGTGGCCGAAGCGCCGGCTTTCCAGGCGGAAGGCAGTGCCGGTGTCCACAAGGGTGACGAGTTCGTAGTCTGTGCCCGGGAACTGCAGGGAGAACTGGTCGGCCAGGTCCGGGAACAGGGGCAGGATGACCTGCGCGGCCTGGGGACAGGCGGTCATGGGTCCGTACATGCTCTCGGCGTCCGCATCCGGACTGGGCGTGGAGAAGAGCAGAAGCTCGTCGTCCGCGCCGGTGAGCAGCGGGCGGCCGGAAAAGCTGAAGGTGACCACGAGCTCGGACCTGTAGTGGTGCTCTTCGCCAAGCGTGGCGCCGGTGAGGCTCAGGCCGGTGAGGGCGTCAATGCGGAAGGATTCCCGGCGCGGGTCATACCCCATCTGCACCAGGGTGTCCATGAAGCGTTCGTATACGGCCTGGACGAAGAATTCCGGCAGGTCATGCCCGTTACGGGAAAGGGTGACGGACTTGACCAGGCTTTCCGGATTGGCCAGGTCATAGGGATCGTCTGTGATGATGTAGAGTCCGGAATCCTCCATGCCCAGCCAGGCGTGGCTTTCCAGGTCTGTCTGGCCGCCGTTGGAAGCGGCATAATAGCAGCTGGCCAGGCGGTTCTTCCACATGCCCACGATGCCCGCGGTTTCCAGAATGGCCTGGTCGCAGCGCGGGTTCTCGCCGCTGTATCCGCGGAAGACCTGGTCATTGGTGGTGTCCACCACGTCCCAGCTGCGGTCCGTGCGCACATGGGCCAGCGCATAGGTGCGGGCGCACACGGCCTGGGCTTTCAGGGCTTCCAGCGGGAAGTCATTGCTCATCTCATAGGGGAGCACGCCGCGCAGATAATCCTCCACGGAGATATGGAGCACGGGTTCAAGAATGCCGCCGTTCACGGTGAGCTTCAGGTCTCCGGCATACAGGTTCCCGTCCCGGGTCAGGCGGAAGCCGCTGCCGGAGTGCCGGGTAAAGGTCAGAAAACTGCCGGCGTCCATGCGCACCTTGTCACAGAACAGGATCAGGTGGCCGTCCCGGATCTGGACAATGCAGCTGGCCCCGCTTTCCAGGGAAGCGGACAGGTGCTCTCCGGTCAGGCTGTAATCGCCGTCAAGGATCAGATCCATGCGGTCGGTGAGGTTCAGACGGCGCAGCTGTACCCGTATGATAGGCGCAGCTTCCTCCGCAGAGGCGGAAAACAGGCATGCCGCTGCAAGCAGGAGCAGGAGCAGCATGATGGCCGGTCGTCGCATAGCTTACCTCCGGTAAAGAAATGGTTCCTATATTTTAGTCTCTTTCGCGGACTTTGAAAAGGCGGGATATGTGAAGGCGGTCTGGCCTGAGAAAAGAGCAGACGCAGGGAATGTTTGACACTTCGGCACATGGAAAACAGCCGGAAAGCCATATATCATAAGGAGTTTCAGGAATCGTACGATTTTCGTGAACATGGAATACCGTACCAGAACGGAAAGGCGGGGCGGAGAAATCTGCAGGAAAGTTTTACACCTGACGGCGTGAAAATGGGGCGAGAAGCCATATGCCGCAGGGGATTTCAGAAATAGTACGGTTTTCGTGAACATGGAAATCACCGTACCAGATTGCAGCATACATACAGTATGTACAGGGAATGCGGGATGCCGGCAGACCGTCTGAGGATCTTTTCATAAATACGGGAAGCAGTGCACGGGTAAGACAGACGTTTTGGATGATTGACGCGCGGTGCCCGGGCTTATATACTTTCTTCAGAACGGGAAAGGAGCATAAGGGATGAGCGCATTTGGCACGTTTTCACTGGATCGTGAAGGGGACCTGCGGGTGGACCTGAGCCTTGAGGACGGTTCCATGCGGTATGTGATCAGCACGCCGAACCATCACACGGGCAACCTGATCACCAATCTGGCCCGGGTCTGCCGCCTGCCGGTGAGCGAGGACAGCATGGGGCTCAAGGTCATCTGCGGTCAGATTCCCTGCTTTGTGGACGGGGACAACCGGGAGGTGTACATCTTCCGGCTTGGCAGTACCAAGGTGGCCAACATTTTCCCGGACGGGACCGTGGAGCGCAAGGCGTCCGTGTCCGCCATCGTGAAAACCCTGATGAGCCAGTCCAAGGATTTTTCCCTGCCGGAGCGGGAAACCCTGATCAAGAGCTATATCCCGAAACAGGTGAAGTTCCGCACGGATGTACACACGCATATGAACGGCATTCTGGAGCCGGATATCCTCATGGCCATGGGCATCATGCATGAGATCCGGTATCCCTTCTATTATGTGCGCAAGCTGGGTCTTGAGCTGACCGGGGCACAGCTTGCCCTTGCCATGGAGCGCAGGAAGGAAACCGAGGCGGAGGCGCGCGCGTCAGGGCTCACGGGCCGGTACCTGGAGCGGCGCATGGATGACCTGACATACCTGAACTTCGCGGACATAGTCCTGGGGTGCCCGGAGCATGCCAGGGAGAACCTGGCCCGGATCCGGAACTCGCTGACGGTGATCAAGGACGGCCAGGCCGTGTTCGCGAACCTGGAAACCTGGAAAAGGTGTATCTGTACCGGTATGTGTTCACCAAGGGCAGAAGCATGGAGGGTGAAAAAAAGCACGAAGGGCCCAGACGCACCGGGGACGAGCGGGTGGACGCGTTCCTTGAGCGCATGGAAAAGGACCGGGAGAACCCGGCCTATAGGGACAATACGCTGTTCCAGGACAAGCTCCTGTGGATCGCGCGCAGCTACCAGGATCAGGGGATTATGTACGCGGAAATCTCGGATACCACGCTGTCCCGGGCGGAGGAAGGCCTTGACAGGCTTAAGGAGATTCACGCGGTCATGCCGGAAGTGACCCGGGAGACGGGCGTGACGCTGCGCTTTCTGGCGGGCATCCGCCGGATTCCGCTGACCATTGTGCGGGATCAGGTGACGCCCGGGGATTACCTGGCGGAAAACCTGCGGGTGCTGCGCGCCTTTGCGCCGGACCCGTATGTGGCCGGGGCGGACATCCTGGGTGAGGAGATCAATGATATCCTGGAGCTTCGGCCGGCTATCCGGGAACTGGTCAGGATCGCGGACGAAACGCCGGGGTTCGTGATCCGCATTCACGCGGGCGAGAACGACAGTCTGCGGGAAAATGTGGAAAACAGTATCCGCTGCGTCCGGGAAGCCCTGCGGGAAGGCCAGGCGTTCCCACCGCTGCGCATCGGGCACGGACTGTACACGGCGGAACTGTCCTCGCCCAGAGGCAGACGGCTGCTGGAGGAACTGCATACATCCGGAGCCGTGCTGGAGTTTCAGCTGACCAGCAATGTGCGTCTCAACAATCTGACGGACCTGGCACGGCATCCGCTGAAAACCTATCTGAAAGCCGGGATTCCCTGCATCCAGGGCACGGACGGTGCGGCGCTCTACGGCACCAATGCGCTGGAGGAACAGCTGGCGCTGACCAGGCTCCTGGGGCTCACGGATGAGGACATGATGGCCATGCGCTGCGCGGACGCGCGGGTACTGGAACATGGCATGCGCACGTTTCAGGAGCGGATACGCACAGAAGGACCGGAGGCGCTGAAGATACTGGAAAAACGGCTTCAGGACATGCCGAAGCCGGCACAGGCCATGTGGCAGGCGGAGGGACGTCTGCCGGCCGAGGAGGCGCTGAAGGCAGAAATCCGCGCATTCCCCAGGGAAAAGCTGCCGGTCATTGTGGCCGGGGGCAGCTTCAACAACAGCCAGCACCGTACCGTGCTCCGGGAGGAATGCGTGCACTTGATCCGGGAGCTGGTGCGGCAGGCGGACCCGGAAAAGGTCGTGTTCGTGATCGGACATCGTCTGACCGGGTACGAGCAGCTGCTGGTTCAGGAGTGTGCCGGAAGGTTTGAGATCATGGCCATTGTGCCCACACTGCTTACCGCGGGAGAGGTGCGCCGGCTCCGGGAGAGCGGGGCCGGGATCCGGCTGGCTCTGGAGAGCACGGGCATGGGACTGTACAAGAGCTTTGCCTATGACATATTCAAGCGCGGGCCTTCCGTGCTGCTGGCCCTGGATGGGAACTCCGCCTGCATGAATCTCATGCAGGAAGGCCGCAACGCGCTCTGGCGCTGTCGTACCTATGTGAACGGGCACTGCCGGCCGCTCATGAACAAGGCAGGTTCGCTTCGCGGGTACGTGCGCCGGCTTGGACCGGATACGGTGCGCGATATCCTGGACATGGCGGAAAAGAATGTGGAATACAGCAGGAATGAACACGGAAAGACCTGAGGGAATGTCTTTTGGTCCGGATGCACCTGTTCTTCAGAAGTCCGCAAATAAAATCTCGCTAAGTCATTTTTGAAACGACTTAGCGAGATTTTATTTTGAACACATTTGTTGAATTATAAGGATTATTGGGTTCGAGG
>CACYNZ010000061.1 GCA_902775835.1 uncultured Eubacteriales bacterium
GCCGCTGCGGTTCCTGTCCTGCCGCTGGTATATGGGAAGATCTACCGGAAGTATAAGAAATAATGCCCGTCCGGGGATGCCGGCTTTCCGGGCCGAATGCGCAAATATTGTCTTTTTGTTACAAAACCATTGACATCCGTATTTCTTTTGGATATAGTGTCTTCCATCCGGAATACGTTTCATGTGGATTCCGGCAGTCCTTCGGGAAATGATGCTGTTATGATCGGGGACATGTTCCTGTGTCCCCGTTATTCTTTCCCTGTCAGTTCACGAAAAAGAAGGAGAAGAATGTTCATGAACAAACAGGAATCTGATATTCTGCAGACCCTGATCCGGGAGCCCTTTGTGAACCAGCGTATTCTGGCGGAGACGTCCGGGCATTCCCTGGGCGTGGTGAACCGCAGCCTGAAAACGCTGATCATGGACGGGTATGTAAATGACATGCTGCAGCCCACGGAAAAGGCGCGCATGGAGTTTGACATGAAGGCGCCGAAAAACGCCATTATCCTGGCGGCCGGCTTCGGCATGCGCATGGTGCCCATCAATCTCAGCGCGCCTAAGGCGCTGCTGGAGGTGAACGGGGAGCCGCTGATCGAGCGGATGATCCGGCAGCTGCACGAAGCCGGGGTCAAGGACATCACGGTGGTGGTGGGCTTCATGAAGGAGAGCTTTGACTACCTGATTGACGAGTACGGCGTGGAGCTGGTGGTGAACCCGCTCTACGCTTCCCGGAACAATCTTTACTCCCTTGCCCTGGTGGCGGACCGGATCTCCAATACCTACATTATCCCCTCGGATATCTGGTGCGACCGAAATCCCTTCAGCGCTCACGAGATGTATTCCTGGTACATGGTGAGCGATCTGGTGGACAACGAGTCGGATGTGCGGGTCAACCGGAAGATGGAGCTGGTGCGTGTATCTGCCCAGGAGGGCGGCAATGCCATGGTGGGCATCACCTACCTTCTGGAAGAGGACGCGGCGCCTGTGCGGGAACGGATCCGGGAAGCGGCACAGTGCCGGGAGCACGATGATGATTTCTGGGAGATCGCGCTGTACCAGGGCGACCGCATGGTGATCCCGGCCCGGGTGGTACATGCCTCGAATGTGGTGGAGATCAACACCTATGAGCAGCTGCGGGAGCTGGACGGGGAGTCCAATCACCTGCGGTCGGACGCGCTGGACGTGATCGCGGACATTTTTCACGTGCATCCGGATGAGATCGTGGACATCAGCGTGCTGAAGAAGGGCATGACCAACCGCTCCTTCCTGTTCAGCGTGCACGGGGAAAAGTACATTATGCGCATCCCCGGGGAAGGCACGGACCAGCTCATCAACCGGGCGCAGGAGGCGGAGGTGTTCCGGACCATCAGCGGACACGGGCTGTGCGATGATCCGGTATACATCAATCCGGAGAACGGATACAAGATCACCCGGTACCTGGAAGGCGTACGGGTCTGCGACAGCGGCAGCGCGCCGGACCTGAAAAAATGCATGGAAAAGCTCCGTGCCTTCCATGAGATGAAGCTGCAGGTCCCGCACACGTTTGACCTGTTCGGGCAGATCGAGTTCTATGAAAAGCTGTGGGAAGGAAGGCCGTCGGTGTACCGGGACTACCGGCAGACCAAGAATAATGTTATGAGCCTCAGGCCCTTTGTGGAGCAGGCGGAAAAGGACTGGTGCCTGACGCATATTGACGCGGTGCCGGACAATTTCCTGTTCTACACGCCGGAGGGCAGCACGGAGGAGGCGCTTCAGCTTACGGACTGGGAGTATTCCGGCATGCAGGACCCGCATGTGGACATTGCCATGTTCTGCATTTACAGCCTGTACGGCAAGAAACAGGTGGATCATCTGATCGATTTGTACTTCCAGGGCCGGTGCGCGCATATGACGCGGGTCAAGATCTATGCCTATATTGCCATCTGCGGCCTGCTCTGGTCCAACTGGTGCGAGTTCAAGCGGAACCTGGGCGTGGAATTCGGCGAGTACAGTCTGCGCCAGTACCGGTTTGCCAAGGATTATTACCGGCATGCCGTGAAGGCGATGGAAGGGGAGGAAGAAGCATGAATGTGCACAGGGTGAAGCGGGCCATCATCATGGCGGCCGGCATCGGGAAAAGAATGCAGCCGCTGACGCTTGAAGTGCCCAAGCCCCTGGTCCGGGTCCGGGGCGAGCGCATGATCGATACCGTGGTCCAGGCGCTCCGGGAAAACGGGATCACGGAAATCCATGTGGTGGTGGGGTATAAGAAGGAACAGTTTGAGGCGTGGGCCCGGGAATGGCCGGGCGTGGACCTCATAGAGAATCCCTTCTATGACACCTGCAATAATATCTCCTCCCTCTATGTCGCCCGGGCGTACCTGGGTGAGTGCATCATCCTGGACGGAGACCAGATCATTCATGACCCGCGCGCTCTCTCCCCGGAGTTCACACGGTCCGGCTACAACGCGGTGTGGTGCGAGGGGCAGACCAGCGAGTGGCTGATGGATGTGGAGGACGGGATCGTGAAAGGATGCAGTGCCACGGGCGGCGCCCATGGCTGGCAGCTGTTTTCCGTTTCCCGCTGGACAGAGGAGGACGGAGAAAGGCTGAAGCGGCATCTGGAAATGGAGTTCGAGTCCGGGAACCGGCAGATCTACTGGGATGACGTGGCCATGTTCTGCCATTTTCCGGAGTACACCCTGGGCATTCATGAGATGCAGCCGGGGGATGTGGAAGAAATTGACTCTCTGGAGGAGCTGGTCCGGCTGGATCCCGGATACAGCGCGTATCTGAAGGAAAAGAATCACAAAGGAGGCGCACAAGCGTGAACGGACACAAGACAGCGGACCGGAGCCGGATCGACTGGATGATCACCCTGGTTCCCTTTATTCTGATCATGGGCCTGGCGGCCTATCTGTTTGCCTTTCCGGATGAGGCCAACGGCGTCATCGCCCAGGTGAGGTTTTTCTTCGGGGACACGATGGGCAGCTACTACCTGCTGATCGGCCTGGGCGTGCTCATTGTTTCCCTGTTCCTGTCCTTCTCCCGGTACGGGGATATCGTGCTGGGCGAGCCGAATGAAAAGCCCAGGTACAGTTTCTTTACCTGGGGCAGCATGATGTTCACCTGCGGGCTTGCGGCAGATATCCTGTTCTACAGCTTCGCGGAATGGGTCATGTATGCCACCAATCCGCACATGGCGGAAATGGGTGGGAGCATCACGGACTGGGCCGGCGTATTCCCGCTGTTCCACTGGAGCTTCATTCCCTGGGCGTTCTATCTGGTGCTGGCGGTGGCCTTCGGGTTCATGCTGCACTGCAGGAAGCGGGAGCGGCAGCGGTATTCCGAGGCCTGCCTGCCCGTGCTCGGGGAAAAGCATGCCCACGGCCTGCTGGGCCGGATCATTGATCTGTTCGCGCTCTTCGCGCTGCTGGCCGGCACCGCCACCACCTTTTCCGTGGCCACGCCGCTCATGGCGGAGATCATTGTGACCCTGTTCGGGCTTGAGATCAGCCGCACGGCGGTGACCATCATCATTCTGCTCATCACCTGCGCGGTGTATACCTACGCGGTGCTGCACGGGTTCAGGGGCATCAGCTTCCTGGCCAAGCTCTGCATCTACATGTTCTTCGGCCTGCTGATCCTGGTGCTCCTCATCGGCGGTCAGGGCCGGTTCATCATCGAGAACGGCATCCAGAGCATGGGCAGAATGCTGCAGAACTTCATCGGGCTGAGCACCTATGCGGACCCGGGCCGGACCAGCAGCTTCCCCCAGGACTGGACCATCTACTACTGGGCCTACTGGATGGTATGGTGCATTGCGGCGCCTTTCTTTATCGGAAACATTTCCCGGGGACGCACGGTGCGGCAGACGATCCTGGGCGGGTATGTCTTCGGCGTGGGCAGCACCATTGTCAGCTTTGTGGTGCTGGGCAACTACAGCCTGGGCCTGCAGACAGCCGGGAAGGCAGACTTCATTGCCCAGTACGCGCAGAGCGGGGACCTGTACGGGCTGATCATGGATATCGTGCACACCATGCCCGGGGACAGCGTGATCCTGGTCTGGACGCTTCTGTGCATGATCGCCTTCTATGCCACCAGCTTTGATTCCATCGCCTATACCGCGGCCTGCTACAGCTACCGGAAACTGGGCGAGAATGAGAAGCCGCACACGATGATCACGCTTCTGTGGTGCATTCTGCTGATTGTGCTGCCGATTGCCCTGGTCTTCTCCGAGAGCAGCATGAGCAATATTCAGAGCGTGAGCATTATCAGCGCGTTTCCCATCGGGCTCATCATGATCGTGATGATCTGGAGCTTTATCAGGGATGCAAGGAAATACATGGACGAAAAGCACGGGGAAAAGCCATGAAAAAACCCTGCCCGAAAAGGGGCAGGGTGGAAAAGTGAACAGGAACGGGATCAGGCAGGGGAGACCGAGTGCGACACGGTTTCCACTGCCTGTTTCCATCTCCGGACCAGTTCTTCACGGCGGTCTTCTGACATGGACGGCGCGTGGGCGGTATAGGACAGGAGCTGGAACACGCTTTCATCGAGCACGCCAGCGGAAAGTCCGGCCATATAGGCGGCACCGATGCCGGAGAGCTCTTCCGCATTTGGTACGGCAACCTCACTGCCCAGAATATCGCTCTGGAACTGCATGAGATAGCCGTTGCCCGCGGGCCCGCCGTCAGCGCGAAGCACGGGCACGGAAATGCCGGTGTCCGTTTCCATGGCCCGGACCACATCCCGGATCTGGAAGGCGATGCAGTCCAGGGCGGCGCGCACAATCTCGGCTTTGCCGGTGAGTCTTGTCATGCCGCAGATCATGGCCCGGGCGTCGCTGACCCAGTAAGGCGCGCCGAGTCCGGTGAAGGCGGGCACGAGAACGGTGGTGTCCGAGGGATGCGCGGCATAGGCCAGCGCTTCCGTCTCCCGGGCGGAGGCGATGAGCCCCAGCTGATCCTTGAGCCAGGTGATGACCGCGCCGGTGTAGTTGAGGTTGCCTTCCATGACATAGTCCACGCGGCCGTTGCGCTTCCAGGCCAGGGAGCAGACGAGTCCGCTGCGGGAACTCACCGGCTTTTCGCCGATCTGCATCATAATGGAGGAACCGGTGCCGTAGGTGGCCTTGGTCATGCCGGGCCGGAGGCAGCCCTGGCCGAAGAGGGCGGCGTGGGAGTCGCCCAGGACACCGCACACGGGAATGGAACCGGGCAGGTATCCGCCAAGGTCCGTATTTCCGAACACGGCATCCGAATCCGTGACCGCGGGAAGACAGTTCAGCGGAATGCCGAAGGCACGGCAGATGTCCGCGTCCCAGGCGAGGGTGTGGATATTGAACAGCTGGGTGCGGGAGGCATTGGAATAGTCCGTGCGGAACTGTCCGGTGAGCCGGAACACGAGCCAGGCGTCCACGGTGCCCATGCGCAGGCGGCCGTTTTCCGCCAGCGTCCGGGCTTCGGGCACTTCCTCCAGAATCCAGGCCATTTTGGAGGCGGGGAAATAGGGAGAAAGCGGAATGCCCGTGCGGTCGCGGACCATGTCCCCGATGCCCGTTTCCTCCAGGCGCCGGCAGATGCCGGTGGCCCGGGAGCACTGCCAGACAATGGCGGGGCACACCGGCTTTCCGGTTTCGGCGTCCCAGGCCACCGTGGTTTCCCGCTGGTTGGATATGCCCATGCAGGCCACATCGGCGGGGGAGACGCCGGCCTGATCCAGCGCCATGGGAATGACGCGGAGCAGGTTTGAGAGGATTTCCTCAGGGTCATGGGATACCCAGCCCTGGTCATTGACCAGCTGACGGTGGGGCAGGTCGGCCCGGCTCAGAAGACGGCCCGTGGCGTCGAACACGAGGCCTTTGGTGCCCTGGGTGGACTGGTCGACGGAGATGACGTATTTCATGGCCGGCACTCCTTCAGCATGGCGCGGACGGTTTCGGCAATGCCTCTGGCATCCATGCCGTAATAGGCAAAGACCTCAGGCGAGGTTCCGGTGATGACCGGGGCATCCGGCAGCGTCAGGTTCATGACGGGCCGGGGACAGTTGCGGGAAATGACCTGGGCCACCATGGACCCGAGTCCGCCGTAGGGCGCGTGCTCTTCCACGGTGATGACGCAGGCCTTGCCCTGGGCGGAGCGGATCAGGCTTTCCCGGTCCAGGGGCTTTACGCAGTACATGTCCAGGACTTCCGCGGAGATGCCCTCCTTTTCCAGGGCGAGCGCGGCATCCAGGGAGGGCCGCACCAGCTCGCCGCAGGCCACTATGAGCACATCCTCGCCGGGGTGCACCTGCACGGCCCGGTTCATCTCAAAGGGCACATGGTCTTCGCTGTACACGTCCTCCACCGGGTTCCGGCCCAGCCGGATATAGGCGGTCTGCGTGTCCTGCAGAAGATGCTCGAACAGCTTCCGGGTCTGATGCCGGTCGCTGGGCAGGTAGACGCGCATGCCGGGGATGGCGGACATGGCGGCGATATCCTGGGCGGAATGATGCGTCATGCCCAGGGCGCCGTAGGAGATGCCGCCGGAAATGCCCACCAGCTTGACGTTGGTGTTCGAATAGGCGCAGTCTACCTTGCACTGCTCATAGCTGCGGGTGGAGATGAAGGAGGCGGGGGAGGCGGCGTACGCCTTTTTCCCGCAGGCGGCGAGACCGGCCGCGATGCTGACCAGGTTCTGCTCCGCGATGCCAACCTCCACGAACTGTTCCGGATAGGTGTCCGCAAAGGACGTCAGGGAGGCGGAACCCCGGGAATCGCTGCACAGGACCACCACGTCCCGGTCATGGAATGCGGCTTCCTTCAGCACGTCACACATGACCTGACGGTTCGGGATCTTATTCATGCATGAGCGCCTCCTTCCTTTCCTTCAGTTCCCGGGAAATCTCCAGGTATTCCTCCTGCGTGGGCAGGTGATGATGCCAGGAGGCCTTGTTCTCCATGATGGACGCGCCCTTGCCCTTGACGGTGTGCGCGATGATCAGGGAGGGCATGCCCTTCGTCTGCTCCGCCTCGTCAAAGGCATGCTGCAGCTGGGTGACGTCATTTCCGTCCTGGACGGAAATGACATGCCAGTCGAAGGCGGCAAACTGCTCGCTGAGACGCTCGTGGGACATGACCTGTTTGGTGGGTCCGGAAATCTGCAGGCCGTTGAAGTCCACAACGGCGCAGAGATTGTCCAGATGATAATGCCCGGCGGCCATGGCGCCTTCCCAGACAGAGCCTTCGGCGAGCTCGCCGTCGCCCATCAGGGTGTAGACGCGGTAGGGCCGCTGATCCATGCGTCCGGCCAGTGCCATGCCCACGCAGACGGAGAGGCCGTGGCCCAGGGAGCCGGAGTTCATTTCAATGCCGGGCAGGGTGTTGTGCGGATGCCCGATATATTCGGAGCCGAAGCGGGAGAACTTGGCCTTGACTTCCTCCAGGTCCATAAACCCGCGGTCCGCCAGCACGGCGTAGAGGGTTTCCACGCAGTGGCCCTTGCTGAGTACAAACCGGTCGCGGTCGGGGTCATCCGCGTGGTCCGGGGAGATATGCATGCGGCTGTAGAGCGTGAGCATGATTTCCATGCTGCTCATGTCGCCGCCGATGTGCCCGCCGCCGCCGGACACGATGATGTCCAGCACATGCTGGCGCAGTTCATAGGCTTTTACGGAAAGCTGGTTCATGTCTTACACCTCATCAAATACGACGTCTTCGCCGTGCAGATATGCCTTGACCTTATCCTCGATGGGATCATAGAGATCGGGCTTGACACCAATATACTTGCAGGCCTCATAGACCACGGGCACCACGTCCCCGTGGATGGCCGCCACATGGTGGATGTAGGGGCCTTCCACCACCTTGGCTTCCAGGCGCTTGAGGTTGTTGACCTCCACCCAGACATAGGTGCCGCGGGTCCAGGGGCCGTCAATGCCCCGGGCATGCCCGAGCAGAATGGAATACTCGCCCTCGTCCCCGTCAAAGCGGACCAGGCTCATGGGGCCGTGCTTGGCCTCGGCGGACACGGCGCCGTTCTGCGGGAAGGCCACAGGCACGCAGATGGTGGGCTTTTCTTTTGCCACGGAGATGGGCCAGGGACCGCAGTGCTGCAGGAGCTCGCCGTTGTCGTTGTCGGGATGGCGCACGGTCCAGTCGGAGAACATGACCCGGCGCTCGTTCATGGAGGCGGCCTCCGCGATGAGCTGGGAGATGGCGCCGTGGATATCGGTCTCGCAGACCACGGGAATGCCTTCCTCATTCAGAAGCGCGTTGGCGGCGCAGGGCATGATGTGGATCTCGTCCTGCAGCGCGTTCCAGCACTGGATGGCGATGGCGTTGCAGCCGTACTTCTCTGCCAGGCTCTTCATGGCCACCTTCAGGCAGGCCACGTTTTCGAGGTAATTGTCCTCAATATTGCAGGTCATGTTTTCACGGCAGTAGGCGATGACGGCATTGACCTGCGTCTTTTCTTCCTTCCAGCGCCGCATTTCGGCATAGAGCTCGGGCAGCGGGATGGGGGAGAGCTGGATGTTGAACTTTTCCAGAAGCTCGCCTTCATTGCACATGGTGCTCCAGAAGTCGAAGGGGCGGGGGCCGATCTGCAGGATCCGGGTGTGCCGGAAGACGCGGACCACATTGCAGACTGCCAGGAAATCCCGGATGCCGCGCTCGAACTCGGGATCCGTGAGGTTGCAGTTGTTCATGTAGGTGAAGGGAACGCGGAAGCGGCGGAGCACCTTGCCGGTGGCGAACAGACCGCACTGGCTGTCGCGCAGGCGCATGCCGCGCTCGTCAGGCCGCTCATCCCGGGGACCCCACAGGAGCACGGGTACATTCAGTTCCTTGGCCAGACGCGCACATTCGTACTCGGTGCCGAAATTGGCATGGGGCAGGAAGAGACCGTCAATCTTTGCGGCGCGGAACTTGGCGGCGATTTTTTCGCGGCCCGCGTCGTCATAGAGCAGGCCTTCCTCGTTGATGTCATCGATATCCACAAAGTCAATGCCGAGCTCACGGAGCCGGGCAGCGGTGAGATTCCTGTATTCGACAGCGGCAGGGGCGCTGAAAATGGCACGCCGTGTGGGGGCAAAGCCGATCCGGATGTTAGCAGACATGATCCTTCACTCCTGTTCAGATGATCTTTTTGGGGACAGAGACGTATCCATGAAAATGATAAGCAGACGGGGCTGAAGAGTCAACAGAAATTCACTGAACTTCAGGGAATGTTCAGTGAAGAATGGAACTTAATTTACTGAATTCCGCGCCCGAGCCGGGTGCCGGGAGATGGGAAAAAGCGCGGCAGCTTGGGGCGGAAGAGGATGGAAGCATGCGGCATGTCTTCAGCTGAATTCATTGACGGATGCCGGGGAGCATGGTACAGTGCCTGTGAATCGGGGTGGGAACATGGGCATTACGGCAAAGGAACTGGCGGGCATGCTGGGCATATCGCCGGCGGCGGTTTCCATGGCATTGAACAACCGGCCCGGGGTGAGCGAAATCACCCGGGAGGAAGTGCTGAAGGCGGCCAGGGAGCACGGGTATGATTTCCGCAGGATCCGGCGGAAAATGTCGGATCGGGGCAGGATTGCCTTTGTGATCTACAAGAAGCACGGCGCGGTGGTGGGGGACACCCAGTTCTTTTCCGCGCTGACGGAGGGCATTACCCGCGCGTGCAATGAGCGCGGGTATTCCCTGGATATACGCTACATCACCCAGACGGACCATACGCGTCAGGAGCTGATGAAGCTGCAGGACGCGGGCACGGACGGGATACTGCTGCTGGGCACGGAGATGCATGAGCCGGATTTCCGGCCCTTTGAGCATTTTCCGCTGCCGCTGGTGGTGCTGGATACCTACTATGACAGCGTGGACATGAACTTTGTGCTGATCAACAATATCCAGGGCGCCTATCTGGCCACGGATTACCTGATCCGCGAGCGCGGCGCGCAGCCGGGATATCTGCACTCGGCCTACGGCATTGCCAACTTCAATGAGCGTCAGGACGGGTTCTACAAGGCGGTGAGGGAACACGGGTACTCGGCATCGGGCACGGTGGTGCATCATCTGGCACCCATGACCGAAGGCGCGTACCAGGACATGAAGGCCGCGCTGAAGCGCGGGGACCGTCTGGCCTCCTGCTATTTCGCGGACAATGACCTGATCGCGGCCGGCGCCATGAAAGCCTTCCGGGAAGCGGGCCTGCGGATTCCGCAGGATGTGGCGGTGATCGGGTTTGACAATACCAGTCTGTGCGAGATGCTGGACCCGCCCCTGACCACGGTGAACGTGCCCAAGCAGGCGCTGGGCAGGACGGCTGTGCTCCGGCTTCAGGAGCTTATGTCCGCCCAGACCGGCGCTGTCCGGGAGAGCACCAAGACCGCGCTGTCCACCTCCCTGGTGCGCAGGGCATCGGTATAATGATCGAAAAAAACAGTCCTCTGCATGTGCGCAGGGGACTGATGTGAAGAAAGAGGCTCCGGGTCAGACCGGAAGCCTTTTTTCGTTTTTCAGGTACCCGGCATGTCGGAACGGTTGCGGGAGGCGATTTCCTCCGGCGTTTCCGCCCGCTGCCAGCCGGTAAAGGTGAGCAGCTGAGGACGCTGGCTGCTGTTGGGTGTGCGCCGCCACTGGGAGGGCGTGCATCCCATGAACTGCAGGAAATGGCGGTTGAAGCAGCTGAGGGAAGAGTAACCCACCTGTTCGGCGATGTTCACAATGGTTTCCTCGGAGGTGCGCAGAAGGTCGCAGCTCTTCAGGATCCGGTACTGGTGCAGGAACGCGAGGGGGCTTGTGCCGGTCTGGGCGTGGAACAGACGCCGGAAGTGGGTGGGACTCATGCCGGCGATGGTGGCCAGGGATTCCAGCGGGAAGTTCTGCATGTAATGATCATAGATATAGTCCAGGGCCGGAGCCAGCACATGGGTGACAGACGGGGGCTGCATCACCGGATCGCTGGCAAGATATTTCCGGAAAAGGCGCGAGAACAGAGCCATGCACAGGCCGCGCGCACAGGTTTTATAGCCCAGGGGCTTTTCCGTCAGCTCCTGGAGCAGCGCTTCCACCAGCCGGGACGCCCAGGACTCTTCCTCCACGGGAATCAGCATGCCGCAGTCAGATAGCATGTGCAGAAAGGCGTTCATGTCCGGCATGCTGTTGATCAGATCCCGGCCGAGCACACCCACGGGATCCAGATGGACATAGCTCCACAGGCTCTCCGTGCCGGGCGAGGACCAGGTGGTGTGCAGCACGTTTCTCGCCACAAACAGCGCATCGCCGCGGGAAAAGTGCTGGTCTGTATCCCCGATGCGGACCGTTCCGCTGTCGGAAAGACACAGTCCGATCTCGAAGCAGTTGTGAAAATGCAGCCGGTGACTCGGCTCGGAACTGATGCGCCATTCCGGCCCGGAGAGCACTCTTACCGGAAAGTCCACATTCAGTTCATAACTGCGGTATTCCACCACAGGCTGTCTGGGTCGTGCCATGTCATCATCTCCTGTACCTATGATATCATCTTATGTGCAGAATTGCATCAAAAAAACCTGCCCTGTGCATGATTCTGACCGCAAAAAAACAGTTTTTGTGCTGAAAACGGCATGCTATTGACCGAATAATCAGGTTCCGGAAAAAATAAATGGTTGAAACTGACTATACAAGGAACAAAAATAGCTTGAAGAGTCCTGTGCAAACCAGTATCATAATAACAGCTCTAAATGAGAAACTGGATGAAATGGAAAATGCGCAGGGTGAAGCGCGCTTTCCGTTTTTCTTGATTCACCGAAAGCCTGAGCGAGGCGTGGAAGGAGAAGAATCGTTCATGAGCCAGAAAAAAGTCAAGGCCCCGTCACTGCGGGAGACAACCTCCTGGGCCAAAGCCTTCCAGCGTGACTGGCATCTCTATCTGATGCTCCTGGTGCCCATTGCACTGGTGATCATCTTCAATTACGCGGCCTATCCGGGTCTGCGCATGGTGTTCATGGATTACAAGCCGGCTAAGGGTTATGCGGGAAGCAAGTGGGTCGGCTGGGAAACCTTCCAGAAGGTATTCCGGGACAAGGATTTCATCCGTGCCCTGAAAAACTCCATTGTCTTCAATCTTCTGGACCTTCTGGTGAGCTTTCCGATGCCCATCATCCTGGCCCTGATGCTCAATGAGCTCCGGTTCCCGAGGTTCAAGAAAGTGACGCAGACAGTGCTGTACCTGCCCCACTTCCTGTCCTGGGTTATCATCGGATCCGTGGCCTATCAGCTGTTCAAGCCCTCCACGGGCATCGTGAACGTCCTCCTGATGAAATGGGGATGGATAGAGCAGGGCATACCATTCCTGACGGAAAAGAACCACTGGGCGATCAGCTATCTCATGATCGGCGTATGGCAGGGCATGGGATGGGGAACCATCATCTACCTGGCGGCCATTACGGGTATCAGCGGAGAACTGTATGAGGCGGCCATGATTGACGGTGCGAACCGCATGCAGCGGATCTGGCACATCACACTGCCCGGCATCCGCTCCACCATCGTTGTGCTGCTCATTATGAATCTGGGTAAGCTCATGGGAAGCAACTACGAACGCCTGGACGTGTTTGCCAATACACAGGTAAGGGATTATCAGTATGTTTATCTGTTCTATGTGACTTTTAGTAAGGACACGACAGAAAAATCAGCGGATGGAACGGATGAGGGATGAGACTGCTGTGGTGCTGCGGATTATCCACACCACCATGTGGATTTGATTGTATACAATTTTGGCGAGGTCTGTGGAAAAGTGCATGTAATGTGTTGACTGAGCGGATTTAACGATGTTGAAAGGAAAATAATGAGGAAAAATCTGAAACCGAATATCGAATATGCTGAAATATTCTGGACGTACTGGAGCGTGTATTGTGTGATCGCCAGCTTCAGCTCGGTGTTCCTGCTTGCCAACGGATATACGAATACGGAAATCGGGACGATGATTGCGGTCGGAAACCTTGTATCTGTAGCAATTCAGCCGGTTCTCGCCAGTGTGGCGGACCGGTCGGGGAGGTTTGGTGTTTTTCCGGTCTCCGTTCTCGTCACTGTTGTTGTAATGCTGTTTGAGGCGGTTACGCTGATCCTTAGCGGAAGGAATTTTCTTCTGTCAGCGGCATATGTTCTCATGTTTGCGTTTCAGGCCAGTCTGCAGCCGCTGCTGAATTCTATGGAGGCCAAGCTGGCACGCCGTGGAATCGATGTGGATTATGGGATCTGCAGAGCTATGGGATCATTGGGCTATTCAGTGATGTCTGCGTTACTTGGCGTTCTGGTGGTCAGTGCAGGCGTCCGCGCGCTTCCGGTCGCCGGAGAAATCTGTCTTCTGCTGCTTTTGGGCGGGCTTCTGCTCCTGGGCGGTCGTTTTCGGAAGGCGGATCCGGCGTCCTGTGCAGGCTCTTCGGATACAAAGGAAAAGGGCAGTATTTCTATGGGAGAGTTTATCCGCAGGCATAAACTTTTTCTGGTCATCAACATCGGAATTCTGCTGATTTTCTATGATCATCAGATTATCAATTTCTTTATGCTGCAGATCTTTCAGAATGTAGGCGGAAACAGCGGGAACATGGGACATTATTATTCTATTATGACTATTCTGGAGCTGATTCCGCTTCTGGGTTTTACGTGGCTCACAAAACATTTCCGGTCATCTTTTCTGCTGAAGGTCGCTACGATAGGCTTTGTGCTTCGCGGTATTCTCATGCTTCTGGCACATACGACGACTGCGATGATGCTAACGCTTGTGGTGCATCCTTTCGGATTCCCGCTGTTTCTGCCTGCTGTGGTTCGGTACATCAATGAGATAATGGATGAGCGGGA
>CACYNZ010000062.1 GCA_902775835.1 uncultured Eubacteriales bacterium
CTTCTCTTGATTTTCGTTGCCAGTTACTGTATTCTGATTCATGAGAGTGCTCCTTGCTGATTTTTTGTGAATCGACAATACAATTATCGCAAGTTAGCACTCTTTTGTATACCCTTTACCTTTTATTCATGAAAAACATCTTACCCCCATTTTTTGCATAGAGACGATTTTTTTTCCGGGGCGGGGCCTCAGGGGTCCCGCCCTGCCTGAAACGACAGGAGAAGCGATATGAAATTCATTTTTGCGCCTGATTCCTTCAAGGGCTCCTTGAGCGCGATGGAGTGCTGCGATATCCTGGAACGCGTGACCGCCCGCATTTTCCCGGGCACAGAGACGGTTTCCGTGCCTGTGGCGGACGGCGGCGAGGGCACCGTAGACGCGCTTCTGCGCGCCATGGGCGGCGAGCGGATATATACCCGGGTGACCGGGCCCATGTTTGAGGAGGAAACCGCGGTCTGGGGACGCACCTCTGACGGTTCAGCGGTTATGGAAATGGCACAGGCCAGCGGGCTTCCCTATGTGCCCGCGGACCAGCGGGATCCGCGCAGGGCCACAAGCCTCGGCACCGGCGAGATGATCGCCGAAGCGCTCAGGTCCGGCGTGCGCAGCATCCTGATCGGCATCGGCGGCAGTGCCACCAATGACGGCGGCATGGGCATGCTGAAGGCGCTCGGCGCGAAATTCACCGATGAAAACGGCGAAGAAGTGGAGCCGGTGGGCGCCGGGCTTGCCCGCGTCGTGCACGCGGACTTCTCCGGGCTTATGCCGGAACTGAAGGAAACGCAGATCACGGTCATCTGCGATGTCACCAATCCGCTGCTGGGCGAAAACGGTGCCACGTTCATCTACGGCCCCCAGAAAGGCGCCGTGCCCGCGATCCGGGATGAGCTGGAGGCAGGCATGGCCCATTATGCGGAAGTGGTCAGCCGGGCCCTTGGCAGGGATATCGCTTCCTTCCCCGGAGCCGGCGCGGCGGGCGGACTCGGCGCGGCGCTTGGCGGCGTGCTGGGTGCACAGCTCAAAAGCGGCATAGATGCCGTGCTGGACGCCGTGCATTTTGATCAGAAACTGGAAGGCGTGAGCCTGGCGTTCACCGGCGAGGGCCGGATTGACGGACAGAGCGTGCGCTTCGGCAAGGTGCCCGTAGGCGTTGCCAGACGGTGCGCCGAAAAAGGCATTCCCGCCGCCGCCATTGTGGGCGGCATCGGGGAGGGTGCCGAGGGCCTGTTTGACCTGTGTGAGAGCACCATCATGACCACGGTGAGCGGCCCCATGAGTCTGGAAAAGGCCATGGCGGACGCGCCGGCACTGTATGAGTATGCTGCGGAGCGCCTGATGCGGGCCATCCGCATTGGAATGAACTTGAAATAACGGAGGGCGGTTCAAATGATCCCGAAGGTTGTAAAAATGGACGTATATCCTGTGGCAGGCCATGACAGCATGGAGCTGAACCTGTCCGGTGCGCACGTGCCGTACTTCACCCGCAACGTGGTTGTGCTGGAGGACAGCACCGGCAATCTGGGCGTGGGCGAAGTGCCGGCCATCTTTCTTGGGAGCGTCATCCTGGTGAGCGGCGTATGAAAAAAGCAGGAACCATTCTTTCAGATGCCTGAAGGAGCGGTTCCTGCTTTTTTGCGCCAATTGGCTGCCGGCTGTGGTCCTGGGTCAGGAGCGGGTGGAATGCCGCTCGCGGATGCTCAGGTCCTGATCCCGGATGGACACGGTGGTGTTGGCCGGGATATCCGAGGTAATGAACACGTTGCTTCCGATAATGGAATCGTGTCCGATGGTGGTGTCGCCCAGCACCGAGGCGCAGGCATAGAGCGTGACATAGTCCTCAATGGTGGGATGCCGCTTTTTCCCGCGCAGGCTCTGGCCGCCGCGGGTGGACAGGGCGCCGAGGGTGACGCCCTGATAGACCTTCACATGATCCCCGATGATGGTGGTCTCGCCGATGACAATGCCGGTGCCGTGGTCGATGAAGAAATACTTGCCGATGGTGGCGCCGGGGTTGATGTCGATGCCGGTGCGCGAATGCGCGTGCTCGGTGAGAATACGGGGAATCATGGGGATATTGAGCAGGTACAGCTCATGGGCAAGCCGGTAGACGGTAATGGCGTAGAAGCCGGGATAGGCAAAGAGAATGACATCCTTGCACTCGGCGGCCGGATCCCCGTCCAGAATGGCCTGAAAATCCGTGTCCAGGTATTCCCGGATCATGGGAAGCTTGCTGAGAAAGCAGTCCGCCAGGTCCCGGGCTTCATTGGCGCAGTCGCGCCGGCTTGCCTCCGGACGGACATAGGGCATGACATTGGCGATTTCCCGGCGCAGGAGCACGCGTACGTCCTCCAGCGTCATGGACAGGGCCAGTTCCGGATCGTCCACCTGATGCACGCGGTCCGGATAGAATCCGAGGAACAGCAGCGTGAACATCTGCTCGATCAGGGACTGGATATTCTCCAGGTCCGGGCGGTGCCACAGCTCCATCCGGTCAATGACGCGGCCGGAACGGTAATCCTTGAGAAGCATTTCATCCAGGTCTGCAAACGTGGTGTGTTCCATATGCTCAACCTCACTCTGTGAACAGGGGTGTGGAATAGTAGCGGTCTCCGCTGTCCGGGAGCAGTGCGACCACAATGCGGCCGGCGTACTCGGGCCGCCGGCTGATTTCCACGGCGGCGTGCAGGGCGGCGCCGCTGGAAATGCCCACGGACACGCCCTCGAGCCGGGCCAGGCGCTTTGCGCAGGCAAACGCGTCCTCGTTGCTCACGGGGAAGACTTCGTCATAGATGGAAGTGTCCAGCACCTCCGGCACAAAGTTGGCGCCGATGCCCTGGATTCCGTGGGCGCCGCTTCTGCCCTGGGAGAGCACCGGGGACGACAGGGGCTCCACGGCCACAATATGGATATTGGGATTGTGCTCCTTCAGATAGTGTCCGGTGCCGGTCAGCGTGCCGCCGGTGCCGACGCCGGCCACGAACACGTCCACCTGGCCATCTGTATCCTGCCAGATCTCGGGCCCGGTGGTTTCGTAATGCTTCCTGGGATTGGCGGGGTTCACAAACTGGCCGGGAATAAAGCTACCGGGAATGGAAGCGGCCAGTTCATTCGCACGCGCGATGGCGCCGGACATACCCTCGCTGCCGGGGGTGAGCACGATCTCGGCACCGTAGGCGCGCAGGATATTCCGGCGCTCCACGCTCATGGTGTCCGGCATGGTCAGGATCAGACGATAGCCCCGGATCGCGGCAATGAAGGCAAGACCGATGCCGGTATTGCCGCTGGTGGGCTCAATGATCACCGCGCCCGGACGCAGCAGGCCTTCCGATTCGGCGTTTTCAATCATGGCAAGCGCGACGCGGTCCTTTACGGAACCCGCGGGATTGAAGTATTCAAGCTTGGCAATAAGCCGCGCGGCGAGCGATTCTTCCGCTTCGAGCCGGCGGAGTTCCAGAAGCGGAGTATGCCCGATCAGCTCGGTGGCACTCTGATGGATTCTGGACATATTCGATCATCCTCCCTTGGAGAAAATCCACCCTGTCATCTTATCATTCCATGCATGCACCGTCAATTTTTCTGAGCAGAAGGGCGGATTGTTTTCTCGCTGTTTTTCTCTTGACAGGAAGCGCCGGAGTGATTATCCTTCCCCTAAACGCGACGATCGGGAAGAAGTACACGGAATCATAATGCCTTCAGAAACCTGTCGGGTGATGCGAGACAGGGGCAGGAAACTGTGGAATACATCCCGGGAGCGGCGCACCCAACGAGCAATCAAGTAGGCTGCGACGGAGTCCGACCGTGAAAGCGGAAAGGTATTTTCGGGACTGTCCCCAGATACCTGCAGAGGATATTTCCGCGAGGGAATATCAATAAGAGGTGGTACCGCGAAGCTGCATATACAGCCCGCCCTCTTGTCCCATGACAAGTCGGGGCGGGCTTTTTCCGTCCCGCAAAAGAAAGGAGAGGGTCTTATGTTCATCAAGATCCTGATGCTTGTTCTCTTTTTCGGTCTCATGCTGGGAGTGGGCCTGTACTGCAGGAAGCACTCCACGGATGTCAACGGCTTCGTGCTGGGCGGGCGCTCAGTGGGACCGTGGCTCACCGCCTTTGCCTACGGCACAAGCTATTTCTCCGCCGTTATCTTCGTGGGCTATGCGGGCCAGTTCGGCTGGAAGTACGGTCTTGCCAGCACCTGGGTGGGCCTTGGCAACGCCTTTATCGGCTCCCTGATGGCCTGGGTGATTCTGGGCAGAAGAACCCGTATCATGACCCAGCAGCTGGACAGCCGCACCATGCCCGATTTCTTTGAAAAGCGGTTCGGGAGCAAGGCACTGAAGATCGGCGCCAGCGCCATTATCTTCATTTTCCTGATCCCCTACACGGCTTCCCTGTACAACGGCCTTTCCCGGCTGTTCGCCATGGCGTTCAACATTGATTACACCGTGTGCATCGTCCTGATGGCCGTGCTCACCGGCATCTACGTGATTGCGGGCGGCTACATGGCCACGGCCATCAATGACTTCATTCAGGGCCTGATCATGCTCGTGGGTATTGTGGCGGTGGTGCTGGCCGTGCTGAATCAGAGCGGCGGCTTCATCAGCGCGATCAGCGCTCTTGCCCGCGTGGAGGATCCCACGGTGAGTGATGTGCCCGGCATCTTTGCCTCCTTCTTCGGTCCGGACCCGCTGAACCTTCTGGGCGTGGTGATCCTGACCAGCCTCGGCACCTGGGGCCTGCCCCAGATGGTGCAGAAGTTCTATGCCATCAAGACAGAGGCCGCCATCTCCAAGGGCACCATCATCTCCACCTTCTTCGCGCTGGTAGTGGCCGGCGGATGCTACTTCCTGGGCGGCTTCGGACGCCTGTATTCCGACCGCATCGATATCGCGGCCAACGGCTTTGACTCCGTGGTGCCCACCATGCTGGAAACCCTTTCTCCCTTGCTGCTGGGCGTGATCGTGATCCTGGTGCTCTCGGCGTCCATGTCCACCCTGTCCAGCCTGGTGCTGGCCAGCTCCTCCACGCTGACCCTGGACCTGCTCAAGGACAATATCATCAAGAAGATGGACGAGAAAAAGCAGGTGCTGACCATGCGCGTTCTGATCGTGGTCTTCATCCTGATCTCCGTGATCCTGGCCGTCATCCAGTACAAGCAGAACGTGACCTTTATCGCTCAGCTCATGGGCATGTCCTGGGGCGCTCTGGCGGGTGCCTTCCTGGCTCCCTTCCTCTACGGCCTGTACATGAAGCGCACCAGCCGCGCATCGGTCTGGGTGAGCTTCGTCTTCGGCGCGGGCATTATGGTGCTGAACCTGTTTGCGCGCTCCGCCTTCCCGGCACTGCTCCAGTCTCCCATCAACTGCGGTGCCTTCGCCATGCTGGCCGGGCTCGTGATCGTGCCATTGGTGAGTCTGGTCACCCCGGCTCCGGACCGGAAGACGGTGGACTTCGCCTTTGCAGGATATAGCCGCAAGGTGACCGTGGAAGCCAGGGAAGCCCTGGGCGATGAGACCAAATAATCCAAAAGAGGCACGCCCGTCAGGGCGTGCCTCATGGAATGTTGGACAAGGCCGGGGAAAAGTATTATGATGTGATTCCTTACGTATCCCGGTATACGGACTGAAGACCGAACTGAGGCCGCCCGGGTGTCTGCATATGAAGAAAATCTCCGCGGCATACGCACCGTTCCTGGCTGTCCGTGATGCTGACCTCGGTAAAGATGACATGCGAGCCGTAGCGGACGACGCGGGCTGTGCAGACAAGATCGCCCGAGGCCGGCAGAAGGTAGGAAATATTCCCCTGGACGGTGACGCCGCCTTCGCCCCAGGACGCGGCGGCAAGGCTGGCGATGGTGTCGGCCAGCGAATAGAGCACACCGCCGTGCGCGACGCCGTTGGTGTTGTGATTGCGGGGCGAGTCGGGCAGACGCGCGGAAGCTTCGCCGGGGCTGAGCGAAATGAGCTCAATGCCCAGGTCACGGGTGAACACGGTTTCTTTAAGAACTTCCCGGGCTCTGCGCTCATTGGCGCGCACGAGCTCCGGATCAATCATGCGGGGCATGCATATCCCCTCCTTTCCGGAATACCAACGTGATTATACGTGCACATTCCGGAAAGGAAAGACGGGAACCAGAGAAAAAACAAACGAGGAGGCGCATTGACATGCCGATTACAGAATACCTGGAGCGCAACCGGAAGCTGTACGGGGACGAAGTGGCCCTGGTGGAGCTGAACCCGGAACAGAAGGACACCCGGAGAGTGACCTGGAAGGAATACTCCCTGATCCAGCCCACGGAGGCTGCGGCCTATCGCCGGGAGATCACTTGGCGCGTGTTTGACGAAAAGGCCAACCGGTTTGCCAACATGCTCATCAGCCGCGGAATCCGGAAAGGCGACCGCGTGGCTATCCTGATGATGAACTGCCTGGAATGGCTGCCCATCTACTTCGGTACCCTGAAGACGGGTGCCTTGGCCGTGCCCTTCAATTTCCGCTACTCCACCGATGAGATCCAGTACTGCATGGACCTGGCGGAAGTGGACGTGCTGGTCTTCGGCCCGGAATTCATCGGCCGTCTGGAGCCCATTGCCGAGCATATCATGGAGCACCGCCTGATGATCTATGTGGGCGAGAACTGCCCCACCTTTGCCGAGAGCTACCGTGAACTGGTGGCGGACTGCTCCAGCGCGAACCCGCACGTGGAGCTGAGCGATGACGATGACGGCGCGATCTACTTCTCCTCGGGCACTACGGGCTTCCCGAAGGCCATTCTGCACAAGCACCGCGCCCTGGTGCACGCCGCCAAGGTGGAGCAGAAGCATCACGGACAGACAAGGGATGACTGCTTCCTGTGCATTCCGCCCCTGTACCACACCGGCGCGAAAATGCACTGGTTCGGCTCGCTCATATCCGGTTCCAAGGCCGTGCTCCTGCGCGGGACAAGGCCCGAGTATGTGTTCCGCGCCGTGTCCCAGGAAAAGTGCAGCATTGTCTGGCTGCTGGTGCCGTGGGCCCAGGACATTCTGGACGCTCTGGACGCGGGCGAGCTGAAAATGGAAAACTATGACCTGAGCCACTGGCGTCTGATGCATATCGGTGCCCAGCCTGTGCCCCCGTCCCTGGTGCGGCACTGGCTGCAGTACTTCCCGAACCACCAGTATGACACGAACTACGGGCTTTCCGAGTCCATCGGCCCCGGCTGCGTGCATCTGGGCGTGGAGAATGTGCACAAGGTCGGCGCCATCGGCGTGCCCGGCTGGGGCTGGGAATGCAAGGTGGTCCGCGAGGACGGGTCCGAAGTGGGTCAGGGCGAGGCCGGCGAGCTGTGCGTGCGCGGCGACGGCGTCATGGTCTGCTATTACCGGAATCCGGAGGCCACGGCGGAAGTGCTGACCGAGGACGGATGGCTGCACACCGGGGACGTGGCCGTGATTGACGAGGACGGATTCATCTTCCTGGTGGACCGGAAGAAGGACGTGATCGTCTCCGGCGGCGAGAATCTGTATCCGGTGCAGATCGAGGACTTTATCCGCACCTTTGACAAGGTGCATGACGTGGCGGTCATCGGACTTCCGGACGCGCGCCTGGGCGAGATCGCGGGCGCCATTATCTCCATCAAGAGCGGCATGACCTGCACGGAAGAGGAGATTCAGGCGTTCTGCCAGGGCCTGCCTAAGTACAAGCGCCCGCGGAAGATCATCTTCGCGGACGTGCCCAGGAACGCCACCGGAAAGATTGAAAAGCCGCTTCTGCGGAAAATGTACGGCCAGGAATACCTGGTGGCCTATGAAAACAAAAAGTGATCGGGAGGAGAACGCATCTTGAAAGCACTGATGCTCGGAAACAAGGCAGTGGCCAGAGGCATGTATGAAGCCGGCTGCTGCGTGGTATCCAGTTATCCCGGAACCCCCAGCACGGAGATCACCGAGGAAGCCGTGAAGTACGACGAGATCTTCTGTGAATGGGCGCCCAATGAGAAAGTGGCCCTGGAAGCGGCTTTTGGTGCGAGCCTCGCGGGAAAGCGCGCCGCCTGCTGCATGAAGCATGTGGGCCTGAACGTGGCCGCGGATCCGCTGTTTTCCATTTCCTATATCGGCGCCCGGGCGGGTCTTGTGGTCTGCGTAGCGGACGATCCCGGCATGCATTCCTCCCAGAACGAGCAGGACAGCCGGCATTATGCCATGGCTTCCAAGGTACCCATGCTGGAGCCGGGTGACTCGGCGGAAGCGCGCGAATATACCATGAAGGCCTTTGAACTGTCCGAGCAGTTTCAGACCCCGGTGTTTGTGCGCATGGTCATGCGCGTGTGCCACAGCCAGAGCATTGTGGAAACGGGTGAGCGCGTGGAGCACGAGGCACTGCCCTATGAGAAGGACCAGAGCCGCGTTATGCTGCCCGCCCAGGCCAAGAAGGCGCATGTGCGCGTGGAACAGCGCACGCTGGACCTGGCCAGATGGAGCGAGACGTCCGGGGTGAACCGGATCGAGGAAGGCCGGGACAAGAGCATCGGGTTCATCACGTCCGGGATTTCCTATCAGTATGTGAAGGAAGTGTACGGGGACCGGTATCCCGTGCTGAAGCTGGGCATGGTCTGGCCGCTGAGCGAGGACCTGATCCGGCGCTTTGCGCAGAGCGTGGACGAGTGCGTGGTGGTGGAAGAACTGGACCCGGTGCTGGAGATGCAGATCCGGGCCATGGGCATTCCGGTGCACGGCAAGGACCGTTTCCCGATGGTGGACGAGTTCTCCCAGGCCGTGGTGGCCAGATGCATGGGGCTCGAGCCCAAACCCAGCCAGGCGCTGGAAGACGCGATTCCGCCGCGCCCGCCGGTCATGTGCGCGGGCTGTCCGCACCGCGGACTGTTCTGGATTCTGGCCAAGCACAAGTGCAGCGTGTACGGGGACATCGGGTGCTATACCCTGGGCTCCTTCGCGCCGCTCAACGCCATGGACCTGAACGTGTGCATGGGCGCGTCCCTGTCGGGCATGCACGGCTTCCTGAAGGCAAGACCCGAGTACAGCCACCGCATGGTGGGCGTGATCGGGGATTCCACCTTCATGCACAGCGGCATGACCGGACTTGCGGATATCGTATATAACAACAGTGCGAGCACTGTGATCATTCTGGACAATTCCATTACCGGCATGACCGGGCATCAGCAGAATCCCACCACGGGCTACAGCATCAAGGGTGAGCCCGCGGCCAAGGTGGACCTGGAGGCACTGTGCCGGGCCATGGGCATCAGGCACGTGCGGGTCTGCGATCCCTATGACCTGAAGGATACAGAGGAAGCCGTACTGGAAGGCCTTGCGTGCGATGAGCCGTCGGTCATCATTTCACGCCGGCCCTGCGCGCTGCTCAAGGGTGTGAAGCACAAGGCACCGCTGAAGGTGAACGCGGACAGATGCCGCAGTTGCAGAAGCTGCATGCGCATCGGCTGTCCCGCCATCTCCTTTGCCGACGGCAAGGCCAGGATTGACCACACCCAGTGCGTCGGCTGCGGCGTCTGCGTGCAGATGTGCAGCTTTGGTGCCATTGAGGGGAGGGAAGAGGCATGAAGGGCAACATCATGATTGTTGGTGTCGGCGGTCAGGGTTCTCTTCTGGCCAGCCGTGTGCTGGGCACGCTCCTGCTCAATACCGGTCTGGACGTCAAGGTATCCGAAGTGCACGGCATGAGTCAGCGCGGCGGCTCCGTGGTGACCTATGTGCGCTATGGCGAAAAGGTGTATTCGCCCATCATCACCGCCGGGGAAGCGGACGTGATCCTTTCCTTTGAGCTGCTGGAGGCGGCCCGCTGGCTGCCCTACCTGAAGCAGGGCGGACAGATAATCACCAATACCCAGCAGATCAATCCCATGCCCGTGATCAACGGCGCGGCGGTCTATCCGGAAAACTTGGAGGAGAAGCTGCGCGGCAAGGGCGCGCAGGTGGAGGCCATGGACTGTCTGAGCCTGGCCGAGGAAGCCGGGTCCGTGAAAGCGGTGAACATTGTGCTCATCGGACGGCTGTCCCGGGCGTTTGATCTTCCCGGGAGCGCCTGGGAGGATGCCATCCGCCAGTGCGTGCCGCCGAAGTTCCTTGAGATCAACCTGAAGGCGTTCCGTCTCGGACGCGAGTCCTGAGGCCGCCGGAAGGTTTCCAGTGCGTAATGCTGCGGGCCCGGGAAGCCGGGCCCGTTTTTCCTTTGCGTGCGCGAAAACGAAAAAGGCCGTTCCTGCCGGAAAAAAACGCGGAAATGGTCGGTTCTTTTCTTGCGGTCTGTCATGGGATATGATACAGTTATTCAAGGACAAAAAAAGCGGGGTGGATTGACATGAAATACTACCTGGCGATTGATATCGGGGCTTCCAGCGGAAGGCATATCGTGGCCTGGAAAGAAGAAGGCAGGGTCTGCACCAGGGAAGTCTACCGTTTTCCGAACGGCGTGGAGGAACAGGACGGACACCTGGTCTGGAACATCCAGGAACTGGAAAAGCATGTGAAGGCCGGCGTGGATGCCGCCGAGCAGGCGGTAGGCCGGATCGAGAGCCTGTCCATTGATACCTGGGGCGTGGACTATGTCCTGCTCAAGGGGGATGAGCCTGTGCTTCCCTGCTATGCCTACCGGGACAGCAGGACGGAAAAGGTGATCCCGGAAGTGCATGCACTTGTGCCCTTTGCGGAACTGTACCGGCACACCGGCATTCAGTTCCAGCCCTTCAATACCGTGTATCAGCTCTGCGCGGATCTTAAGGCCGGACGCCTGGAGGGCGTGACCGACTTCCTGATGATGCCGGAATACCTCATGTACCGGCTGTGCGGCGTGAAGAGCCATGAGTACACCAATGCCACTACCGGCGGACTGGTCAGCGCGGTCACGGGCGAGTATGATCTGGAACTGGCGGAGCGTCTGGGACTTCCGGCGCATCTGTTCCATCCCCTGGAGCAGCCCGGCAAGGTGATCGGCAGCTATCACGGCATCCGGGTCATGCTGTGCGCGACCCATGACACGGGAAGTGCGGTGGAGGGCATTCCCATGGAAGGCAATGAACCCTTCATTTCCTCGGGCACCTGGAGCCTTCTGGGTGTGAAGACCCCCAGTCCGCTGACGGACGAGGGCAGTCTGGCTGCCAATTATTCCAATGAGGGCGGCGTGGGCTACAACCGGTATCTGAAGAACATCATGGGCATGTGGCTCGTGAACCGGCTCCGGGATGAACTGTGCCCCGGAAAACCCTTCGGTGATATCGTGTCCGAAGCGGAAGCGTCCGGGTTCGACGGAACCGTGGACGCCAATGACCAGGCCTTCCTGGCGCCGGAGAGCATGAAGGCGGCCTTTGATGCGGCCCTGAAGACCTGCCCGGAAAAGCCGGCGGACTATTTCCGCTGCGCCTACCGTTCCCTGGCGCTGACCTATCAGAAGGCCATCCGGGAACTGGAGAAGAATACCGGAAAGACGTATCAGAAGATCTATATTGTGGGCGGCGGCGCTAAGAACAAGTTCCTGAACCGCCTGACCGAGGAAGCCACCGGCAAGCAGGTCATTGCACTGCCCATTGAGGCCACGGCACTGGGCAACCTGAAGATTCAGATGGAATTTGACGCGGAGTGACGGAGACGGATTCCGGCATTCCAGGCAGATAGAATCCAAGACAGCCGGAGGGTCCGGCAGAGAAGAAAAGGATGGAGGAGATACCCATGAAAGACATTCTCACAGCCCCGTTCCTGGTGGAAATGATCCGCACGACAACCAACATGTATAACCATGGCTGGGATGAGCGCAATGGCGGCAATGTGTCCCTGATGCTCGAGCCCGAGGAAGTGGCCCAGTACCTGGACGTGAACTGCGTTGCGAGAACCATTCCCACGGGCTTCACCGCCCCGGAACTGGACGGACGTTATTTCCTGGTGACCGGCACGGGCAAGTATTTCAAGAACGTGCAGTATGCGCCTGATGTGAACCTGGGCATTGTGCGTCTGCGTGATCAGGGTCAGCAGGCTGACCTGCTGTGGGGCTTCAGCGACGGCGGACAGTTCACCAGCGAGTTCCCGGCACACATGATGAGCCATGTGGCACGCCTGAAGGTGGATCCCAAGAACCGCGTGGTCATGCACTGCCATCCCGCCAATCTTCTGGCCATGACCTATGTGCATTCCCTGGACGAGAGAGCATTTACCCGCACGCTGTGGCAGATGTGCACCGAGTGCATCGTGGTGTTCCCGGAAGGCGTGAATGTGCTGCCCTGGATGCTCTGCGGCACCAATGAGATCGGCGAAGCGACCGCCGAAAAGATGCTCACCGCCCGCCTGGTGGTCTGGAGCCAGCATGGCATCTATGGCGCCGGCAAGGATCTGGACGAGACCTTCGGCCTCATCGAGACCGCGGAAAAAGGCGCTGAAATCTATATGAAGATCGCACACCTGCCGCTGCTGAACACCATCACGGATGATCAGATGCATCAGCTGGAAAAGCGGTTCAATATCAAGGCAAGAGAAGGATATCTTGACTGAAAGTTCCCGAAATGAAAAGGAGGAGTTTCCCATGGCTGACCGTATTGTTCTCAATCCTGTTTCCTATCATGGCCACGGTGCCATCGAAAACATTGTGCCTGAGCTGAAGAACCACGGCTGCACCAAGGCTTTTGTGGCCACTGACCCCGATCTGATCAAGTTCGGCGTGGCCAAGAAGGTGCTGGACCTGCTGGATCAGGCCGGCTTTGCCTATGACGTGTACAGTGACATCAAGGCCAACCCCACCATTGAAAACGTCCAGTGCGGCGTGGAAGCCTTCAAGAAGGCCGAAGCGGACTGCATTGTGGCCATCGGCGGCGGAAGCGCCATGGATACGTCCAAGGCCATCGGCATCATCATCAACAACCCTGAGTTCGCGGATGTGCGCTCCCTGGAAGGCGTTGCGCCCACCAAGAAGCATGCCGTGTTCACCATCGCCGTGCCCACCACGGCTGGTACCGCTGCGGAAGTGACCATCAACTACGTGATCACCGACGTGGAAAAGAAGCGCAAGTTCGTGTGCGTGGACGTCAATGACATTCCCGAAGTCGCCGTGGTGGATCCGGACATGATGTCCACCATGCCCAAGGGCCTGACGGCCGCCACCGGCATGGACGCTCTGACCCATGCCATTGAAGGCTATATCACCAAGGGCCACTGCGCCATCTCCGACATGTTCCATCTCGAGGCCATCCGCCTGATCAGCCACAACCTGCGCGCTGCTGTCCAGAACGATCCGGACGGACGCGAGGGCATGGCTCTGGGCCAGTATATCGCCGGCATGGGCTTCTCCAATGTGGGTCTGGGCATTGTGCACTCCATGGCACACGGCCTGAGCGCCCTGTATGACACTCCTCACGGCGTTGCCTGCGCCATTCTGCTGCCCTGCGGCCTGGAGTACAATGCTCCCGTGGCCGGCAAGCGGTATCGCGCCATCGGCAAGGCCATGGGCGTGGACGGCATTGACAGCATGGACGACGAGCAGGCTGCATGCGCCACCATCGCGGCCGTGAAGCAGCTGTCCAAGGATGTGGGCATTCCGGAAAACCTCAAGGGCATTCTCAAGGATGAGGATGTGGAATTCCTGTCCGAGAGCGCCTATGCTGACGCCTGCCGTCCCGGCAACCCCAGGGACACCAGTGTGGAAGAAATCAAGGCGCTGTATCGCGGCATGATGTAATTCCCCCTGAAAAGCGATCGGGAAGGATACCGGACCGGTATCCTTCCCTTTTGCATAGAGGAAAGAGGTTGTGGAATGCGTATATGGCTGATGCTGATGCTGTGCCTGCTC
>CACYNZ010000063.1 GCA_902775835.1 uncultured Eubacteriales bacterium
ATCATGACGCGCCCGTCGAAGTACAGCGCATCCGGCCGGTAGCGCTCGGCCACTTCCCGGATCTTTTCCAGCCAGATATCGCAGAACTTTTTGTCCGGCTTGCGGTAGGGGATATAACGGTTGGTTTCCAGGGGCAGGGCAGGCCCGTAATAGATTTCGTTGGCGGGGTCGTACACGTCCGCCTCATTGTCGGTGGACATGAACCAGCCCCAGAGCCACTGGTGATGGAAGGTGGCGAGGTACTTGATGCCCTTTTTGCGGAAAGCCTCGGAGCATTCGCCGGCGATGTCCCGGTGCGGGCCGGTTTTCACGGAATTGATGGGATTGATGCGGCTGTCCCAGAGGGAGTAGTTGTCGGCGTGCTCGGAGACAGGCCCGGCATATTTTGCCCCGCTGAGCCGGACAAGATCGGCCCAGGCGTCGGGATCAAAGTGTTCCGCATGAAACATGGGAATGAAATCCTTGTAGCCGAACTCGCTCAGCTTTCCATAGTGCTCCTCGTGCCAGAGGTTCTGCTTGCAGCCTTTCAGGTACATGTTCCGGGAATACCATTCGTTTTCGCAGGCGGGCACGCTGTATACGCCCCAGTGGAAAAACAGGCCGAATTTGCCGTCCCGCATCCACTGCGGGGCGTCGTGGGCAAGGGGAGCCCAGTTCAGATTCCAGCTCATGACAACACCTCCATATGATGAAACGCGACAAGGGGCAGAAAGGTCTGCTGATCCACAATGGCGCCTTCCGGCCCCTGGGGATGGCAGCCATAGGAAAGACGGGCAGATATGCCGCAGGGACGGGTCGGTACGAGCAGAAGGTCGCAGCCGCTGGCGGAAACGGACTGGATGGGGTTTTCGCCCGCTTCATCCGTCAGCGTGAAGTCCGCGGGATCGTGCAGGCTGCGCAGCTGCACAAGCCCGGTGGTATTTGTCACGGAAAGCCGGACACTGGTGCCGCTGATCCGCGCCTCCATGGCCTGGGGCGCCTCAAAGGCGGGGCCGCCGTTCAGCGCGCCGTATACCTGCCTGGCCAGCATCTGGCCCAGCATGACGTTGCCGGCTGCGGAATTGTGGATTTCGTCGGACTGGGGCAGGCCCGCGGTGGGCAGGATCCACACGCTGTCCAGCTCATGGGCAAGACTGCGCTGGATTTCCTTGATCTCCGCCCAGGCCGATGCGTCCGGCTGCGTTTCATACCGGTTGAGCTGCATGGTGAAGAAAGGGATGTTCCAGCCGAGATCCCGCCGGGCAGAGGAGGTTAAGCGGATAAAGCTTTCCCGGTAGAGCGCGGCATTGTCCGCGTCCGCGTCGGCGCATCCCTGATACCATAAAATGGCACGGACGCCGCCGGCTGAACGGATCTTGGCAATCATGTTGCGGTAGAGATCGCCGTTTCTTTCCGTATCCCAGCGGGCAATGGGCGACCCGCCCTGGGCGGCCTGCACAAGGCCGACGGGCAGGCCGGTGAGGTCCGCATAGCGCCGGCCGAAGGACAGGAAGGGTGAAGTGCCCGTCACGCTCATGGGCGCGTTCAGGCAGTCGGCCGCGTCGGTGGCATCGTTCATGGGGTGGGCGGCCATATCCCACTTGCCGCTGTTGCGCTGCAGGTGCACGCGCACATCCGGCGGATCAAAGGCCCAGCCTTTGGCGTAGCCCGCGGCATTGGACTGCCCGGCCATGCAGAACACGTCGCCGACGCCCAGGTGCACGCGGATATCGCCGTGGAACATCCAGTGCTCGCCCGATGCCTTGGACACCGCATCCAGTGAGGTCTCCAGGCGGTAGGGGCCGCCCTGAGGCAGGCATATGTCCGCTTCCCACTCACCTTTGACTTCCTCTCCGATGAGACGGTCGCCGCCGGTCTGTCTGCTGCAGGGAGTCCAGGGGAGGACCCAGCTCTGGTCCTCCTCGTTCACCACGCGGATGACCGGGGTGGCGGAGACAACGCCTGCGCGGATGGCGCCGCCCTCCAGCTGCCAGCGTCCGGCCAGATGGATCTCCGCCCTGCCGTCGCAGCGCTGAAATACCTGCCAGTCCCGGGGACCGGATGTAATGGATACGCCGTAAAACATATGGGAAATTCCTTTCAGAAAAATAGCTGTCGTATATGAAACGGGCAGTGCCCGGTGCTTTCAAACTCGGTGGGGAGCTGTGCTCCCAGATGGATTACGTGATGGGAAAAGGCGATGCATCAGTGCTCTGAAAATGCGGGCCGGGAGGGATGCCTCCCGGCCCGCGGAGCATGGCAGGATATTACTTATAGGATTCCAGGGAAGCCAGGTCAGTCTTTTCGTTGATGGTCTTGAAGAAGCCGTCGAAGTCTTCCGTCTGGCTCTTCACGCCGGCCACATACTCGTTCCAGGCCGCGTCATCGTTGATATCCAGTTCACCGGTGATGAAACGGTTGGCATAGGTACGGGCATAGGTTTCGCAGGCGGAGGTCAGGGTGGCCTTCAGGGTGCTTTCTTCTTCCGTCAGTTTGGTCAGAGGAGCGCGGTCATAGGGAGAAATGGAATCGGGGCCGCCGTTGACAGCGGTGTCGATCCAGTACTTGCCGTCATAGTAGCCCTTTTCAGGGGACCACCAGGGCTCGGTTGCGCTGTACTGCAGAATGGTGGAGAAGATCTGGGGAACGAACGGGATGCCGGTGCGGGCGCTGCCGGAGGACATGATGCCGCGGTCAGCCAGTTCCTGGCCGGGGTTTTCAGCGTTCAGAACGCTGTCCACATAGGTGCGGGTGCCGTCTTCCAGGGTCACAAAGTCTTCGCCTTCGATGCCCCAGTTCAGCATCTTGTAGATGTCTTCGGAGTACTGATAGTCCACCAGGCGGACCACCCATTCGGGATACTCGGTGTCAGCGCTGATGATAATGCCCATGGTCAGGGTGGTGCCGAGGTTCTTGCCGCTCAGCTTGGAGCCCCACTTCCAGGCAGTGCCGAACTCGGAGGAGGGCAGGTAGGCCAGGCCCCACTCCATATCCTCGGAAACCTTGGACTGGTTCCAGGACTGCACGGAGCCGGCCCAGTTGGTGGGCACGATCAGGATGTTGCCGTTGGCAGCCTTGGCGTCGCAGGAAGCGTCGGTGGCATACTCGGGATCAATGTAGCCGGCTTCATAGAGGCCGCGGATTTCCTTGAGCATGGTGCGGAAATTCTCTTCCACAGGACCGAAAGCCCATTCGGTGCCGTTCCAGTAGGTGGTGTCCCAGGTGTGGAAGGTGCCGACAAAGCCGCGGTAGAAAGCCATCCAGGAAGCGCCGTTGGACATGACGTACTTGGCGTTTTCAATTTCGCCGGCGTCAATCTTTTCCTTCAGGAAAGCGCACAGGGTCTTGAACTCTTCCCAGTTGGTGGCGGGCTTCAGATCATACTTCTTGAGCACGTCAAAGCGGTAGGCATAAGCGGAGAAGCTCTGGCCGCCGGCCAGGTTCAGGTCGTTTTCATAGCCGTCCCAGAACACATAGGAGGAGCCGTCCTCGTTGTTCACGCCGGCCTGGCCGCCCACATGGCCTTTGACGAATTCGGGATAGTATACCAGATAATCGGCATAATCGTTGATGTTCAGCACATCGCCGTCAGCGCCGTAGCCGTTCACCAGGGGTCCCTGGGAATAGGTGCTGATGTCCGCCAGGTCGCCCGCGGCCAGAGCCACGGACTCATTGGAGCGGAAATCGTTCCAGGGCTGAACCTGCCAGGTGATGTCCAGCTTGCAGCCCAGGTAGGCTTCCATCTTTTCCTGCCACAGCTTCTGCATCTTGGTGGGCAGCTGATCGGTGCCGAAATTGGCGGTGGAAACGGTGAGCTTCAGGGTGTTGTCGGGAAGCTCGGGGAAGGTAAGACCTTCACGGTTCATGGTGCCTTCGGCGGATGCGAAGGACATGCAGCCCAGCATAAGAGCGAGCGCGAGTACCAGTGCAAGTGTCTTTTTCATGGTGAATCCTCCTTGTTTTTTTATTTTTGCCGCGTGAGAACGCGGAAAAAATCTTGGTCTGAGGGAAACGGGGTGCATCAGCCCTTTACGGCACCCACCTGCATGCCCTGTTCGAAATACTTTTGAATGAAGGGATAGATGAGCAGCAGCGGCGCAATGGTGGCCACGAGGCAGGCGTACTGCACATTCAGCGGGTTCACGGAGCCGTTGGTGAGCATCACGTTGGCGTCGCTGCCGAAGGTGGAGCCCATGGCGTTGGTGGTGAACACGATGGAGCGCAGGATCATCTGAATGGGCTGGCGGGAAGCATCCTTGATGTAGAGCAGGGCGCTGAAGTAGCTGTTCCACATGCCGACGATGGCGAACAGTGAGAAGGAGGCGATCAGCGCCTTGGACAGGGGAAGGATGATGCTGACCAGAATGCGGAATTCGCCGGCCCCGTCAATCAGTGCCGCTTCCCGGATTTCGTGGGAAATGCCCTTGAAGAAGGAGCGGTACATGAAGACGTTCCAGGCGGACACGCAGGTGGGCAGGACCAGGGCCCAGGTGGTGTTCATCAGTCCCAGGTTGCGGATGTTCAGGTAGGAAGGAATTGTGCCGCCGTTGAAAAACATGGTGATCAGCAGAATCAGGCTGAAAAATCCCCTGAGTTTGAACTCCTGCACCGACAGGGCATAGCCCAGGCAGGCCGTGAGGCTGACATTGAGCACGGTGAACAGCACGCAGTACCACAGCGTCCAGAGATAGGCGGTATAAATGGCGGGCTGGGAGAACACGATTTCATAGCCCTTCACATTCAGCTCCCGGGGCAGGATGCCCACCGCGCCGCGGGTGATCATGCGGCTGGAGGAAAGGGATACGGCGATGACGTTCAGGAACGGGTAAAGAATGATGACGCAGAAGATCAGGAGCAGGAGAATCAGCACTGCATCAAAGGTCACGCCGCCGATCCTGATTCTGTTCTTCCGTCTGAATGCGGATTTCTGACTCATGATGATCTCCCTCCTTACCAGATGCTCTGTTCAGGGTCGATATAGCGGACCACGTAGTTGGTGCCCACCACCAGGATCAGGCTGATGACGGAGACGAACAGGTTGACGGCTGTGGCGAACTCGAAGCGTCCGTCCTGAATGCCGATGCGGTATACATAGGTGGAAATGACTTCCAGATCCATGCGGTTGGTTTCGTTCATCATCAGGAGGATTTTGGTGTAATCCTGGGTGAAAATATTGCCGGTGTTCAGGATGAGCACGACAGTGGTGGTAGGCAGGATGGCGGGCAGGCAGATATGACGGATTTTCTGGAAGCGGGTTGCGCCGTCGATGTTGGCCACGTCGTAAAGGGAAGTGTCCACGTTGGAAAGAGCCGACAGGTAGATGATGCTGCCCCATCCAATGCCCTGCCATATGGCTGACCCGATGAACATGGGCATGAAATAGGCCGTGCCTGCGTTCATGTTGATCCGTTCCATGCCGAAGAGCGCCCGGATATTGTTGAACAGGCCGTCCAGGGAACCGAACGTGTTCAGCATGGAGCAGATGACCACGATGGAAATGAAGTGGGGCAGATAGGAAATGGTCTGCACGGAGCGCTTGAACCAGTTCAGCTTCACTTCATTGAGCATCAGGGCCAGGATGATGGGCATGGGATAGGTGAACAGAAGAGAGAACACGCCGACTTTCAGGGTCTGCTTCAGGATGCTCCCGCAGTTCACGTTGTTGAAGAACTCCTGAAAGTTCTTGTACCAGGGATCCAGCCATGCACTGCCCCAGATGCCGCGCCGGGGCTTGTATTTCTTGAAGGCGATCAGCACGCCGTACATGGGCACATACTGGAAGATGATGACCATGGCCAGAGGCAGGAGACACAGAGCGATCAGCGCTTTCTGCTGCCAGAGAATACGGAACCACTTTTTCAGACGCTCCCACGGCGTTTTCCGGGTAATTATATGCATGGATGACGTACTGCTCATTTGCATTCTCCTCTCATCCGAAACAAAACAATTTAACTTAACATAACTAAACAGAATCAGCTTACGTCTCGGATTATAGCGCACAGTTAATTAGACGTGAATGGACTAAATGGCAATAATTCAATCCATAATAAGCAGTTTGCAGGAAATTTTGTGAAGTTCTTCATGATTTTTATAAAATTATTCAGCACTAAATAAATATTACTCTTGTTTACCAGGCAGGAAATACTTCCTTTGCGGATAATTATCTTATTCGGAAAGATAAACCACGTTTTTCTGCAGTTTAGCAAATGTTAATCCGAAATCGGATGGAAACTGTAGCAGAAAGCCGTGTTCAGACGGAAAGATTTTCACGGAGTCCGTTTTATAAACAGAGCCAAAATATTTAGTAAACAAGTGAAGGGAGCACAGGGTCATGAATACCAGGCAGGAAAATCCTCTGTCGGATCAGATTTTTTCAGATCCCCCGGCAAGGTATCGCGGGGTTCCGTTCTGGGCGTGGAACTGCAGGGTGACAGAAGACAGAATACGCTGGCAGGTGGAATATTTCCGGCAGATGGGCATGGGCGGCGCCATGGTGCATCCGAGAACCGGCATGGATGTTCCGTATCTGTCCGATGAATATATGAAGCTTGTCAGCTTTGCGGAGGAGGAGCTCCGGAAGAGGGGCATGAGCTGCTGGCTGTATGATGAGGAGCGGTTTCCCTCCGGGGTGGCGGGCGGCCTGGTCACAAAGGATGTCCGTTTCCGCGCCCGATACATCGTGCTCTCGGATCATGTGCTTACCGGATACTGTGAAAGCAGGGAAGACTTTGACAGGGCCGTGGAAGCGGGCGAAAAGCCCGGGGGATACATTCTGTGCGATTATCAGATTGAGCTTGAGAACGGCTGCCTTTCTTCCTATAAAAGAGTGCCGGCCGGCGGCAATGTGCATGCCTGCGTGGAGCTGATGGAGGAAAGTCCCTGGTTCAACGGGGAAACCTATGTGGATGTGTTCAATCCCCGGGCAGTGGACGCGTTCCTGCAGGTGACGCATGAGAAGTATGCTGCGGCGCTGAAGGAACATATCGGGAAAAGTGTGCCCGCCATCTTTACCGACGAACCCCACATGAAGGGCAAGTACTGCATGCCTTCGGCCGGGTCCGGACGTGCCACGCTGGCCTGGACGGATGACATGAATGACACGTTCCGGGAAGCGTACGGGACAGAACTTCTGGATATACTGCCGGAGCTTGTCTGGGAACTGCCGGAGGGCTTCAGCGTATGGAGGTACCGGTATCATGAGCATGTGACGGAGCGGTTCGCCGTGTCCTACGGAGACAGGATCGGGACCTGGTGCGCTGAGCACGGCATGGCCTATACCGGACATTTCCTGTCGGAACGTACCCTGTACTCCCAGACTCTGGCGCTGGGGGAAACCATGCGGCAGTACCGGAGTCAGCAGCTGCCCGGCATCGATATTCTGGCCGGCCAGCTGGAGCTGACAACGGCCAAGCAGGCGGAATCGGTCCGGCGCCAGAAAGGCCGCAGCGGGCTTGTGTGCGAGATGTACGGGGTGCTGGAATGGGATGTCACCTTCCGTCAGCACAAGCTGCAGGGCGACTGGCTGGCCGCCCTGGGTGTCACCACCCGTGTGCATCACCTGGCGTTTATGAGCATGGGCGGCGAGGCAAAGCGGGACTGGCCGGCAGCCATTGGCTGGCAGTCGCCCTGGTGGCGGCAGTATGCGGGCCTGGAAGCATACTTTGCCCGGGTGAATACGGTGCTCACCCGGGGAAGGGCAGTCGCGCATGTGGCGGTGGTGCACCCCATTGAATCCTTCTGGCTGCTGTTCGGGCCCAATGATCAGACGCTCGAGAGCCGGGAGCAGATGGATGAGCAGTTTGAACATCTGGCTCAGTGGCTCCTGTACGGCTGCGTGGATTATGACTATCTGTCCGAGGCCATGCTGCCGGAAATCTGCCCGGAAGGCACGTATCCGCTTCGGGTGGGGGTATGCAGCTATGACACGGTCATCGTGCCGCCGGTGATCACGCTGCGCTCATCCACGCTTGAGAGACTGTCGGCCTTTGAAAAGGCGGGCGGAAAACTGATCTGGCTGGGCGGTGCGCCGGAGCTGGTGGACGGGGAACGTTCGGATCGGGCCGAAAGGCTGTGGGTATCCGGCGTACACCTGCCCATGGAGAGAGCGAGCCTGCTGAATGCGCTCCGGGAGGATCGGGAAATTGAGGTGCGGAACCAGAAAACCGGACGGCTGTCGGACAATCTGTTCTGCCAGATACGGGAAGACGGAGAGGAACGCTATGTATTCCTCTGCCATGTGAAGGACGAAAAGCCTGCGCTGCCGCGTACCTATCGGGTGCGCCTGAAGGGCAGATGGCGCATATACTGCATGAACGCCCTGGAGGGGAGCATTGCGGAAATGGGCGGCACCCAGTCAGGCGGCTGGACGGAACTGGTCTGGGCCTGCGATGCGCAGGACAGCCTGCTTCTGCACCTGGTCCCGGGCAGTTGTGCCGCGCCTTCCCCTGAGAAAAAGCGCATGGCGGCGTTCATGAAACTGTCGGAGACGGAGGATTTTACCCTGGAGGAGCCGAATGCGCTGCTGCTTGACCGGTGCGAATATGCGCTGGACCATGGCCCCTGGATGGGCACGGATGACATTCTCCGGGCCGACAATGCGCTGCGGACGGCAGCGGGTCTGCCTGTGCGCAACGGCAATTCCGTGCAGCCCTGGCTGCTCCCGCAGGAAAAAGCGGAACATACGGCAGAGCTGTGCTTCCGTTTCTCTGCGGAACGGGATTTTTCCGGGCTGCGCCTGGCCATGGAACAGCCGGAGAATGCGGAAATTGAGATGAACGGCGAAAGGATCACATCCAAGCCGGATGGCTGGTATGTGGACGAAGCCATTCAGACCCTGCCTCTGCCGGATGTCCGGACGGGGGAAAACACCATCAGACTGCGGGTACCACTCACAAGGAGAACCAACCTGGAGGCAATGTATATCCTTGGCACCTTCGGCGTGCGTGTCACGGGTACCTGTCTGACGCTGACAGAACCATGCAGGCGCCTTTTCCTGGACGATCTGACGCGTCAGGGACTGCCGTTCTATACGGGCAATGTGCGATACCGGTTCCGGATCCATGTGGAGGACGAAGAGAAGCAGCTGTACCTGCACATTCCGCATATGGCGTGCCCTGTGGCGGAAGTGTACGTGGACGGGGCGAAGGCAGGCCTGATCGCCTGGCAGCCGTTTAGCGTGAAGCTGCCGCAGCTGACGCAGGGGGAACACGAAATCGAGATCCTGGCCTGCGGCAGCCGCTATAATGGATTTGGAACACTGCACAATGCCAATCCGGATTACAAGTGGTATGGTCCGGATGCGTTCCGCACTTCCGGGGATGAATGGACGGACAACTATCTGGTGCGGCCCAGCTATCTGCTCTCACCGGTGGAACTGATGGAGGAGAAACCATGAATATCGAGCATCTTCTGACGCCTTATAAATATGGAAAACCCGTGCTGGCCGGCACGGGTGTGGAAGGACGCTTTGACAGGAATGCTGTGGACTGTCCCACGCCTTTTATGCATCAGGGACGGTACTATATGCTGTTTGTGGGCTTTGACGGCACGGGGTATCAGACAGGACTGGCGGTGTCGGATGATCTGGTTCACTGGGAAAAACAGGGGGTGATTCTCCGGCGCGGTGCCAACCGGGACTGGGACAAGGTGGGCATGGCGGGCACGGGCCTTCTGATGGAAAATGATCTGTTCGGGCCCAGAAAACTGAAAAAAGCGTTTGGCAGATACTGGATGATCTACCATTCCTATCCCAATACCGGGTATGAAAATGGCGCGGCGGAAATCGGCCTGGCCTGGACGGAAGATGAGAATCTTCTGGACTGGCACTTTGCCGGTGACCCCATTCTTTCCTGGAAGGACGGGAAGGCATGGGAACACGGCGGCCTGTACAAGGGATGGCTTATGGAACACGAGGGCACCTTTTATCTGTTCTACAACGCGAAAACCGATGAAACGGCACAGGGCTGGATTGAGCAGACGGGGTTTGCCACGTCCAGGGATCTGATGCACTGGGAACGGAATCCCGGCAATCCTGTCCTCCCTGTGCAGCCCGGCGCGTGGGACAGCGTGTTTGCCTCGGATCCGGCTGTGTTTTACGACAGCAGAGCCGGACAGTGGGTGATGTATTATTATGGGCTGGGGAATCTTTCGGCCTGTGAGGGACTGGCCGTCAGTGATGACCTGAAAACCTGGAGAAAGTTTCCCGTCCCCATTCTGACCATCGGCACGCGGAAGTCCGTGGATCAGATCCATGCGCACAAGCCGGGCATTCTGTATGACGGACAGCATCTGTATCATTTCTACTGTGCCTGCCGCCCGGCGACGGAAGAGGATGCAACGCGCCCGTATTCCCCGGAATACCGGTGCATTACAGTGGCCAGGGATGCGCGCTGGGATGTCTGAGGCTTTTCCGGAAAGTGTTCCGCTTCAGTTGGCAGATGGATAAGCGGACACGATCCTCTCGCTTTCAGATGACCGGAAGAGGCGCAGAAAACTGAGTATAAACATGAAAAACCGCCCCATTGAAAACGTATCGCTTTCAATGGGGCGGCTTTCGGGATATGGGATCAGGGCCACATGACCTGTTCTGCGTGCTTCGGCGGCGCGAAGAACTCCTTTACGCCTTCCCGGAAATCATCCCAGCTGAGCCCGCCGCTGACGCTGTTCAGCTCTTCAGGATTCAGTTCCCTGAGGTTCATCGTATATGCCGTGCTGGTATTTGTCATGGTTTCTATCTCCTTTCTTTACAGCCTCCGCTGTTGTGCTGCTGTTTTACATCTGTTGATACGATGCAGCGCGGGATGCGGTAGGCGAACGGGAGAATATTTTTTATGCTGTCTATTTAGAAAAGATCAGACGGGAAGGCTGGTATCCGTGCCGGGCATTTTCCGGAGCAGGCGGCCGGTGATTTCAGCGTGCGGCAGACAGGAGTTTGTGGATTGGGGAAGAATACAGGAACACGGTAAGGCGCGGGGCCTGCCCGGCCATGCCGCAGCAATGATGAGATATCCGATGAGCGGATGTCCGGTTTTGGAGAGAACGTGTATGTATTATCTGATCAAGGAATCCCTGGTACCCTGCGACCGGAAAGCCATGCAGCACGCGGATGCACAGTACGTGGCAGTCCTTACCACTGAGGAGTGGCAGCGGCAGCGTGACGGCTTTGACATGGTGATTGACATGGAAATGGACGCGCCGCAGGAAACCAAGGCGGTCGTGAACATGGATTCACTGACGGGGTCACTGTCGATTCCGGACAGGAAAAATATCAGCGGACCAAGAAAAAACTTCTCGTTTGCGCTGGATGAAAAGGGCATTGTGCTGGTGGACGACAGCGGGTATGTGCAGGAAATGCTGCAGGTGATCTGCCGGACCAAGAAATGGCGTCTGCCCGGCCTGGAACGTTTTCTGTATGATCTGCTGGAGATGACCATCAGTCAGGACCTGACGCTGCTGGAAAACTCGGAGCACCGTCTGAACCTGATCGAGGAAGCCATACTGCGGGGCGAGGTGGAAACGTATCCCAAGGAAATGAATGATATCCGCGGGGATCTGCTGGATCTGCGCGTGCACTATGAGCAGCTGATTGACCTGGGTCAGGAACTGGAAGAAAACGAGAATGGTTTTTTCCAGGAGGAGAACCTCAGGTATTTCCATATGTTCACAGAGCGTGTTCTGCGCCTGCGGGAAATGGTCAATGGTCAGCGGGAATATGTGATGCAGCTGCGCGATCTGATGCAGTCCCAGCTTGATGTGCGTCAGAACCGGATCATGACGGTTCTGACGGTCATTACGTCCATCTTTCTGCCGCTTACGCTTATTGCTGGATGGTATGGCATGAACTTCCGCTACATGCCGGAGCTGGAATGGAAGTACAGCTATCCGGTCGTGATCCTTTTTTCCATTGCCATCGTGGTGATCTGTCTTGTATGGTTCAGACGGAAAAAATGGATGTAGCAGGAAAGCGTGTTCCGGAGCATTCGCTCCGGACTTTTCATTGCCCGGAAGACGGTACAGGCACATCACGGTATACCAGTGCTTCCCGGAAGGAGATGTCACGTTCACGGTTTCTCTGCCGGTGATGAAATCCTGAAGATGTTTTTCAAGGTTTTTTCAAGCTTCGCATGCTATATTCAGCATGCCGCGGGAATATTCCCGGGAAATACCCTGAAGGAGGCTATATGCATGAGAAAATGGATATCCATGCTGCTGGCGCTTGCCATGGCGCTGACCGGCTGTACTGCGGTGGCGGAAAATGCCGCAGCGTCTGATAAAGAGGCTATTGAATACGCCCTGAACCTGAAGAACATGGATCAGGAATGGACGTACAGTTCGTCTTCCGATGCCTGGACGCTGTCCATTGTGACGGCGGTGACCAGGCCGGTGATTGCTGACAAGGAAGGTGTTTCCGTCTGTGTGCCCGGCGCCTATGTGACCGGCATTGACACGGATGGGGACGGTGCTGCGGATGTGACGGCCGGGAATTACAGCGGGGCTGTGTCGGGCAGTCTGGTGATCGACTATGAAGCGACCGTGACCAGCACCAACGGCCAGGTGTATACCGCCGCCACGGCTCCGGTCATCCTGAACACGGGCGCGGCGGGCTACGGAAGCGCGACCAATACCACCGCTTCCGCCGCCTATGCGGCGGAAGGCTACATCAATGTGGCCTGCGGCAATCGCGGCAAGCAGGACAGCTACACCGATGAAAACGGTGCAACCGTGTATACAGGGGATGCGCCTTCCTGCCTGGTGGATCAGAAGGCGGCGGCGCGTTTCGTGAAGTTCAATATTCTGCTGGGCAATCTTCCCGGCAGCGTGGATTACTGGGTTTCCACCGGCGGCAGCGGCGGCGGAGCGCACGCGGCCATGTTCGCCGCGACGGGCAATCACCCGGATTTCTATGACTATCAGATCGCGGTTGGCGCGGTGGGCGTCTATGACAACGGCGACGGTACATACTGCACGACGGTCACGGTGAACGGTGAGGAAGTGGAGCTCTCGGACGGCGCATGGGGCTGCGTGGCGTACAGCGCCATTACATCCCTGTACGAGGCCGATATGGCCATGGCCTTCGAGTATACGCTGAACACCGGTTACGGGTTCAGTACGGAATTCCAGAAGGCACTGGCAGGGATCCTGAGCCAGGAGTACATGGAATACATCAACGCTCAGAACCTGACGGTGGACGAAGCGAAGGTCGGGTTCGACCTGGACGGCGACGGAATGCAGAACAGCACTGTGCCTCTGACCATCGAGTATGACATGGAAAAGTATGCGGACACGAACGGCTACGGCGGTACCTATCTGGACCTGTACCTGGCCGAGTTTGTGGAGAACCTGCAGTGGTACGTGGACAGCCTGGACTATGCGGAGGGCTGGACATGGTTTGACACAGACGGCACGGCCCTGTCCGATGAAGCCGTGGCGTCCATGACCGCGCAGGAGAAGGCGGCTGCCTTCATAGAGGGACGGTATACAAAAGCCTCCAATGGACGTGGCATGGGCGGTCCTGGCGGAGGCATGGGCGGAATGCGTCAGGATGGCATGGGTGGTCACCGCGGTACGCCTCCGGAGGGTATGACAGGCGGTCCCGGCGGCGATTTCCCGGGCGGTCCGGAAAGATCTGAAACGGGAGAAACCGCGGAAATGGAACTGCCCGAGGGTGAGATGCCCGCTGACATGGCCGGTACCGAGGGCAGCGGTGATGAGATGGAAGTCGGCACGCCGGATGCCGGAA
>CACYNZ010000064.1 GCA_902775835.1 uncultured Eubacteriales bacterium
ACATCGCATTCTGGATTATATCATGGAGATATTTAACCGTGAGCTGGAAAAGGCGGCGGGTATGTCCGTGGATAAGCGTCTGGATGCGTTCATCAACCTGCTCGCCCTGATCTCCATTAACCTGGGCATCATGAACCTTCTGCCGATTCCCGGACTGGACGGTTCCCGGTTCCTGTTCCTTGTGCTGGAAGCCGTGCGCGGAAAGCCGGTGCCGGCGCAGAAGGAAGCGATTGTCCACCTGTGCGGCATGGTGCTGCTGATCGCGGCCATGCTGTTCTTCACCTGGCGGGATATCATGAAACTCTTGCATTGAGGAGGCGGAAGCCATGCAGTCACGGACACTGATGATTTCCTCCCTGCCCCTGGGGGGCGGACATCCGGTGCTGGTTCAGTCCATGACCAATACGGACACAAGGGACGCGGAAGCGACCCTTGCGCAGATCCGGGCACTGGCTCAGGCAGGCGCGGACCTGGTGCGCGTTTCCGTGTACGATCAGGCCTGCGCGGACAATGTGCGCACACTGGTGGATGGGTCGCCGGTGCCGCTGGTGGCGGATATTCACTTTGACCACCGCCTGGCGATCAAAGCCATGGAGAACGGCATCAGCAAGCTGCGCATCAATCCGGGCAATATCGGCGGCGAAGCGCATGTGCGGGAAGTGGCGCAGTGCGCCAAAATGCACCATGTGCCCATCCGCATCGGCGTCAACAGCGGGTCTGTGGAGAAGGATATTCTGAATCGCGACGGCGGCGTCACGGCCCGCGGCATGCTGGACAGCGCACTGAACCATGCGCGGCTCCTGGAAAAGGAAGGCTTTCATGATATCGTGCTGTCCATGAAGGCCAGTGATGTGAAAAAGACCATTGAGGTCTACCGTCTGGCCCACGAGGCCTGTGACTATCCCCTGCACCTTGGCGTGACCGAGGCCGGTCTGCCCGGACAGGGCACCATCAAGAGTGCCATCGGCATCGGTGCCCTTTTGGCCGACGGGATCGGGGACACGATCCGCGTGAGCCTGACCGGCGATCCGGTTCCGGAGGTGGAGGCGGCGCTGAATATCCTGCGGGCCCTGGACATGCGCCAGGACCGGGTGCAGCTGATTTCCTGCCCCACCTGCGGGCGTACCCGGATCAACCTGCCCGAGATCGCGCGGCGGGTGGAAGCGGGTCTTGCGGATATCCGTGTACCCATGAAGGTCGCCGTCATGGGCTGCGTGGTGAACGGTCCCGGGGAAGCCCGGGAGGCGGACATCGGAATCGCGGGCGGCGACGGCTGCGGCGCGCTGTTCATCCGGGGCGAGGAACCGCGCCGGATCGAGGGCGACCTGGCGGAAATCCTGATCCGTGAAGCGCATGCGCTGGCGGAGAAAATGACAAAGACAACCATGTAGGACAGGAGGTGCGGAGTGTGAGCTATGAGGAACTGATGGAGAAAATCTATGCAGCCCTGCCCATGCTCCGCGGCCAGCTGGACTGTCCCAGCGTGGTCTATATGCGGCATCTGGACAAGGTCTACATGACCTTTACCAGCCGGAAGCTGGTGGATGAGGCCGCGTTCCTGAAAATGGAAGCGATCCTGCGCCAGGTGTTTCCCCAGAAGCCCCTGGCCCTGCGCGTGGTGAGCCCCGGGCTGGCGGAGGATTTTCTGCGGGACATTTCCAGCTACAAGCAGGTGCTTGTGGACTTCCTCAAGCGCAATTATCCAGGCGCGGTGGCCTGGGCGGACCAGATCGACTGGCGCTGCCAGCAGAACAGGATCACGCTGACCTTCCCGGACGCTTTTTCTCTGGAATACATGTCCAAGGGCAATGTGGCGGGACGCCTGAGCCAGGCTGTGAAGGATATTTTCGGCATCCAGTGCCGGGTGGAGCTTGCCGTGGCGGGCGACCAGGAAAAACGCCTGGAGGAACTGCGCCAGGAGCGGGAAGAGCACCAGAAGAAGGCCTGGACCGAGCAGGAACTCCGGGAACGCTATGCCGCGGCTGTGGGGCAGGCTGCACCGGAAAGCGCGGCGCCCAAGAGCGCGCCGAAGGAAAAGGAGCCCAGGGAAAAGGCGCCGGCCGTGCATACGGAAACGGTGCGCGCGCCGAAGCCGAAGACACCGCTGATTCCGGACATGCCGACCCAGACCCTGGGCCGGGCCATTGTGGGCCGCGGGATCGCGGACCGGCCCATGCCGATCCGGGAACTGACCGCGGACGCCGGGCTGGTGGTGGTGCAGGGCGATATTTTCCGCATGGAAACCAAGGAACTGAGGGGCGGGGAAATGCTGCTCCTGAGCCTGGCCATATCCGACTATACGTCTTCGGTGCTCTGCAAGATGTTCATGCGCTACCGCAGGGGCGGGTTCGCCCGCCGGGGTGAGGAGCCGGAGACGCCCATCACCGAGCAGGAGCGCAAGGCGGTATGGGACAAGGTGGAACAGATCAAGGAAGGCATGAACGTCAAGATCCGCGGCGAATGCATGTATGACACGTTTGCCCGGGAGCTGTCCATCACCATCCGTGATCTGGTGCCCATGGAAAAGATTGTGCGTACGGACGACGCGGAAGAAAAGCGCGTGGAACTGCACATGCACACCAATATGTCCACCATGGACGCCCTGGCCCCGGCGTCAGACCTTGTGAAGCGCGCCATTGACTGGGGACATCCGGCTGTGGCCATTACCGATCACGGCGTTCTGCAGTCCTTCCCTGCAGCCTTCAAGGCGGCCGGCAAGGCGATCAAGCTGATCCCCGGCTGCGAGGGCTACCTTATTGATGATCCCAGCGTGGTGCGCCGGCCGGACGACAGGTCGCACCAGGATTCGATTGTCGTGCTCGACTTTGAGTCCACCGGCCTGAACACGGCCACGTGCCGCGTGATTGAAATCGGAGCCGTAAGGCTGCGCGAGGGCCAGGTGGAAGACACGCTTTCGATCCTGGTGAACCCGCACACGGCGCTTTCCCCAAAAATCAGTGAGCTGACGGGGATCACGGACCTCATGCTGGCGGACAAGGAAGACGCGGAAACGGCAATCCCGAAGCTGATGGAGTTTATCGGGGACAGTGCCGTGGCCGCGCATAATGCCAGCTTTGACATCAGCCTGCTCAAGGCGGAGCTGAAGCGGCTGGGTCGCGAGTGGAACGGCCCGGCCCTGGACACACTGACCCTGGCGAGAAAACTGTATCCGGAGCTCAAGAGTCACAAGCTGGGCCAGGTGTGCAAGTTCCTGGGTGTCAGCCTGAAGAACGCGCACCGGGCCGTGCATGACGCCACGGCCACGGCCTACTGTCTGGCCAAGATGCTGGAGACCTGCCAGAAGCAGGGGCTGAATACCCTAAGCGATCTGAATACGCTGCGCGGCGGGGCCATCGGGGAGAGCTACCATATCATCCTGCTCGCCAAGAGCCAGGAGGGCCTGGTGAACCTGAACCGGCTGGTCTCCATTTCCCATCTGGAGTATTTCCGGCGCCGGCCGCATATGCCCCGGGAGATGATCCAGAAGTACCGGGAGGGCCTGATCATCGGCTCGGCCTGCGAGGCCGGGGAGCTGTTCCAGGCAGTGCTGCACGGGGAGAGTCACGAACGTCTGCTGGAGATTGCCTCGTTCTATGATTACCTGGAGATCCAGCCCATCGGGAACAATGCGTTCCTTCTGCGCAACGGCATGGTGGCGGACGAGGAAGGACTCCGGGAACTGAACCGGACCATCCTGCGCCTGGGCCAGGAACTGGGCAAGCCGGTGGTGGCCACCGGCGACGTGCATTTCCTGGACCCGCACAACGCCATCAACCGTTCCATTATCCAGGCGGGCATGGGCTATGAGGACTGCGATCTGCAGCCCCCGCTGTATTTCAAGACCACCCAGGAGATGCTGGACGACTTTGCGTATCTCGGGCCTGCCCTGTGCAGGGAGGTCGTCATTGACGCACCCAGGCGCATCGCGGACCAGGTGGCCACACTGCACCTGTTCCCGACGCATCCCAAAGGCGAGGATACGTTCCAGCCGGTATGGGAGGACGCGGCGGACAACATTCAGAACATGACCTGGTCCATGGCCAAGCAGATGTACGGCGATCCGCTGCCGGAGATCGTGCTGGCGCGCCTGGAAAAGGAACTCAAGTCCATTGTGGGCTACGGCTACTGCACGCTGTACAATATTGCGGAAAAACTGGTGAGCAAGTCCCTGGAGGACGGATATCTGGTGGGCAGCCGCGGCAGCGTGGGCTCGTCCCTGGTGGCCCGGATGTGCGGGATCACGGAGGTGAACGCGCTTCCGCCGCATTACCGGTGCAATACATGCCACAAGGGATTTTTCGATGTGGACCGTTCCAGGTACCACGTGGGCGTGGACCTGCCGGACAGGGACTGCCCGATCTGCGGACAGAAGCTGATCAAGGACGGGTTTGACATTCCTTTCGAGGTTTTCCTCGGGTTTGAGGGCGACAAGGTTCCGGATATTGACCTGAACTTTTCCGGCGAGTACCAGAACAAGGCGCACCATTATGTGGAAGAGCTTTTCGGCCACGATCACGTGTTCCGCGCCGGCACCATTTCGGGTCTGGCGGAGAAGACGGCCTTCGGCTATGTGAGCCGGTATCTGGAGGAGCGGAAGATTACCTGCGGGAACACGGAAAAGGACCGGCTGGCGCAGGGCTGCGTGGGTGTCAAGCGCACCACCGGCCAGCACCCCGGCGGCATGGTGGTTGTGCCCAAGGAGTATGAGATCTACCAGTTCACGGCGGTGCAGCATCCGGCGGATGACCTGGAGTCTGACTTCACCACCACGCATTTCGACTTCAACTCCATGCATGACATTCTGGTGAAGCTGGACTGTCTCGGTCATGATGACCCCACCATGATGCATATGCTGGAGGAACTGACGGGCATCAATTTCAAGGATGTGCCGCTGGATGACTGGGGCGTGCGCTCGCTGTTCCAGTCCCCGGAGGCCCTGGGCGTGTCGGAGGAGGACATTCTCTGCAATACGGGCACCTACGGCGTGCCCGAGTTCGGCACCGCGTTTGTCCGCGGCATGCTGGATGAAACGCGGCCCAGCACCATGGAAGAGCTTCTGCGGATTTCCGGTCTGTCCCACGGTACGGACGTCTGGCTCGGCAATGCGCAGGAAATCATAGCCAGCGGCGTGGCCACGCTGTCGGAATGCGTGTGCTGCCGCGATGACATCATGAACTATCTGATCAATATGGGCGTGGATCCCAAGACGTCCTTTACCACCATGGAGAGTGTCCGAAAAGGCAAGGGACTGAAGGAGAACATGGAGCAGGCCATGATCGAGCATCATGTGCCGGAATGGTTCATGGATTCATGCCGGAAGATCAAGTACATGTTCCCCAAGGGCCATGCAGTGGCCTATGTTACCATGAGCCTGAGAGTGGCCTGGTACAAGCTGCACTATCCGCTGGCGTACTACTGTTCCTATTTCACCATTCGCGGCGACGGCTTTGATGCGGGCACCATGCTGCTGGATCCGGACGCGTGCCGCGAGCGTATCCGCGAGCTGCGCGACATGGAAAAGCCCAGCGCCAAGGACAAGGAGACGCAGACAGCCCTGGAACTGGTTCTGGAAATGAACATGCGCGGGATCCGCTTCCTGCCGGTGGATCTGTACAGGAGCGAGGTCAGCAAGTTCGTCATTGAGGACGGCAATCTCCGGTGTCCCTTCACGTCCCTGGTGGGTCTGGGCGAAAGCGCGGCAGTGCCGATTGTCCAGGCGCGCAAAAACGGTCCCTTCCTGTCCGTACAGGACCTGAGGGAGCGTGCGCACGTGGGTCAGTCCGTGGTGGATCTGCTCCGCGGGCACGGATCCCTGGAAGGCATGAGCGAGACCAGTCAGCTGTCCATGTTTTAGCAACGGAGGAAGTTATGTCCAATCTGTATCGAACAAGGGTATGCGCCATTGGCAGTGAAGAGGATATCCGCGTGCTGCTGATCCGCATGCTGGAGAATTTCGGCGTATACGAGGAACCGGAAGACCGGTCCCCGTATACCCGTGAGGAACTGGAAGCATGGGTACGCAGGGAAGCGGGCGAGAACGGCGGCCCGGGCGACACGTTTCTGTATGAAATGATCGCGCCTCTGTGCTACGGCGATGCCGAGCCCGGAACCTGCCGTCTGACAGTGCAGGAGCACGCCAGCGGACGGTGGACGGCATGCTTTGCCTATGACAGTCAGCATTCCTTCCAGCCGCATGAGTGGCTGGACCTGCACAATCACGCGGGCCGCATGCTGATGACCGCGCTGCGGGCCAGCGATGATTTTCTGCTGGACAAGGGCGAGGTGATTTTCACCGGCGGCAGCGTGCTGGACAACTGGAATCAGATGACCGAATGCTGGCTGTTCCTGATTGAGCAGTACGAATGCGGCCTTCCGCCCCAGGACGCGGTCCGGCACCTGAAGCGTCTGGAAAGGATTCTGGAGGAAGAGGAGTATGACGCGGGAATCGAGGAAATCCTTCTTTCCTGCAAGCATCTGATCCAGAGCCTGATGATGACGGAAGAGGATGCGGCGGAACTGAAGACGGCCATGGTGGCATGCGTGGCCAGGGGCGACTTTGAACGGCTGTATGAATTTGAGTACGGCATTGTGGAATCGGTGCTCTGGGAGACGGAGCATCACAACAAGTATCTTGCCTGCCTGGATACCGTGCTTGACGCCTGGAAGCAGGAAAACTGACGCTTCCGAAAAATACGCCGTCTGAGGCAGGAATCGGAAGCAGGGCATGGAATTTACCAATGATACAGAGAAAGGAAGCGAGCTCATGCAGAGAATTCAGAAAATGCGTACCTATCAGTTCAGCTGGGTGATTCTTCTTGCTGTGCTTGCGGTGGTGTCGGTTCTTTTTGCCTTTGGCATGACGCGCAACGGCCAGGAGCTGCAGGAGAGAGTGGCCAAGGAAAACACGCTGCAGATCGTGCTGAGTGAGAAGGAACAGAAGAATTCTGAGCTTTCCAAGAAGATCGATGCTGTGGGAAGCATGGGTCAGATTGAGAGCGCCGCGCGTTCCGAGCTGATGTATCGCAAGCCGGAAGAAGTCAGCTTCGAAGTGGAAAACCCGGAACTGCTTGATTCGTATACGGAAGAGGAGTGGAAGCTCCTGATGGCCGAAATGGATAACCAATAAAACGCCTGAGCCCATGGGATTTCCATGGGCTTTTTTGGGCCGTGAAAGCAGGGGGATGCATTTGAAAACTGCCGTTATCGGAATCGGATCCAACTCAGTACGCATGCTGGTGTCGGAAGTGGACGGCCAGACGGGAAAACGCATGTTCCGCGAGCGGGCAGGCACGCGCCTGTTCGCGGGCCTGGATGCGCAGCGATGCCTCCAGCCCTCAGCCATGGAGCATACGTCCGACGCCGTAAAGGCGATGGTGGAGTCTGCCAGAAATCATGGCGTGGAGGATATTCAGCTCTTTGCCACTTCCGCCACACGGGATGCGGTGAATAACGGCGTGTTTTCACAGATGCTTCTGGAAAAAACCGGGCTTGCGCTGCAGATCTGTTCCGGGAATGAGGAAGCGCTCCTGTCCTTCCTGGGTGCTGCCGGCGGCGGATACAGCGGCGTGATCGATATCGGCGGCGGATCTACCGAAATCGTGTGCGGGGACGGGAATGCGTTCAGCTGTTCCGTCTCCTGCCAGATGGGTGCCGTGCGTCTGTACAGGATGATGCCCATTGCAGACGAACAGGATATGTACAAGGTGACGGAACTGGCGCGCCAGATCCTGAAGCAGAATCTTGATTCCGCCCAATCCTTTGCGCTGCCTGACCGCTGGACCGGTACGGGCGGCACGTTCACGACGCTTGCGGCCATGGCACTGAATGTGCCGTGGACGGACCGCACAAAGGTGCACGGCACAAAGCTGGAGCGGTCCTGGGTGGAGTCGGAAGCAGCGATGCTGGCGCGGATGAGCATGGAACAGCGGCTTCAGCTGAAGGGGCTTCAGCCGAACCGTGCCGACATCATTGTGCACGGGATCTGCATTCTGATTGCCTGCATGCATTATTTCGGAATCGACGAAATCCGGGTCAGTGAGTATGGAAATCTCGACGGTTTTACACAAAAGCATTACGGCCTTACGGAATTCCGGTAACAGAAAGCGGAAAATTCACAGACTGGACACAGTTTGAAAGTGCTGTGTCCTTTCATTTGCTTGCATGGCTCCGGGTCTTGCGATATAATGCACAGGTATCCAATAATGTGATGGGAGACGAACGACGATGCAAAAGAAAGCCTTGCTGGCATGTCTGCTGGCACTTGCAATGCTGCTTACCAGCTGTTCACTGATCAAAAAGGATGCAGCCGTGGACGCGGCAACGGAAATCGTGCGCGTAGGCGACACGGTGTTCACCAAGGGTGAAATTCAGCAGATGGTGACCAGCTATCTGAATGAACAGCAGTCCTACTATCATTCCTATTATGGTCAGAATATAGATATCACCAGTGAAGCCGTGATTGCCCAGGCACAGGATGATGTGATCAACAGCCTGGTTGAGTCCACGGTGGTCCGTGACAAGGCCAAGGAAATGGGCTTTGACACGCTGAATGAAGAAGAGCAGGCCGAAGTGGATGATCTCTGGAAGCAGTACTGTGACCTGATCCAGAGCATGATGTTCTCTGACACCGAGCTGACCGGCGACGAGCTGACCAGCGCGGTGGAGAATGCCGTGACCACGAACTTCGGTGTGACCAAGGAATCCCTTGTGCAGAGCAAGATCCAGGAAAAGCTCAAGGCGGAAGTGGTCAAGGATGTGACCGTGTCCGAAGAAGAAATTCAGACCGAATATGACAGCCGCGTGGAAAGCGCAAAGACTTCCTATGCGAGCAATCTGTCTGCCTTCGGTTCTGCGTATAACGCAGGCAACACCTATTACTATAAGCCCGCAGGCTATCGTCTCGTGAAGCAGATCCTGATCAAGTTCACGGATGATGACGATGCCCTGATGGAGAGCGTGTCCGCAAAGATTTCCAGCCTGAACAGCACCATTTCCTCTCTGCAGAAAGATCTGACCGCTGCGGAAGTTACGGATACGGAAGCTCTGCTGAACAGCGTAACTGTGACGCTGAGCGAAGTTCCCACCGATGAAGCCAACACGGTTCCTGAACTGGAAGCCGTTACGGAAGCGGCTTTTCCCGAGGACGTAATCGAGGAAGTTCAGAACGTGGCCAAGATGCTCAAGGAAAACCAGGAGAAGCTGGCATACTATCAGAATCTCCAGACGGAAATCACCAAGGCTGCCTATGAGCATATTGACGAGCGTGCCGACGAGGTTGTGAAGCAGCTTGCAGAAGGCGCTGACTGGGATACGCTCATGGCTGAGAAGACCGAGGATCCCGGCATGCAGGGCGACCGCGAAACTGCCAAGACGGGTTATGCCATCTGCGAGAACATGAGCACGTTTGATACGGCTTTTGTTGAAGCCGGCATGGCACTGGAAAATGTCGGGGATGTCAGCGGCAAGGTGGCTAGCGACATGTATGGCTATTATATCGTCAAGTATGTGGGCGATATTGAAGAAGGCCCTGTCGCACTGGATACCGTCCGTGAGACGATTGCTTCTGATCTGCTGACTACCAAGCAGGATGCTGCTTATTCCGAAGCCGTATCGGGCTGGGTAAGCGCAGCCAATGCCAAAATCGACAAGAAGGCACTGAAAAATTAAGGACAAATGGTATACAGAAGCGGCACTCCATGCAGGTATGCGGGGTGCCGCTTTTGCATGCCATGGAAGACCTTTCGGATGAGCCCAGGGAGAAGACTGGAAGCATATCGCATGACCGGCAGCTGACAGGCAATGGACAGGCGACAGTTGAGAACTTGCAGTGATACAGCATATTACTTGTCAATTCCCAAACGAATACTGACCGAATAATGCAAAAAATTCCCTATTGACGCAGGGGCATTCCTTTGATATAATCTCGTCTGCAGTCAAATGCAAACCATTGGGGAATGGTGTAATGGCAGCACATGCGACTCTGACTCGTACAGTCTAGGTTCAAATCCTAGTTCCCCAGCTTTTGGCTCCGTTGTCTAGAGGCCTAGGACGTCGCCCTCTCAAGGCGAAAACACGAGTTCGAATCTCGTCGGAGCTGTCAGGTGACCGGGTTGGTCACTTTTTTTTATTCCATGAAAATCGGGGGAATGAACATGACGAATACAACCAGAGCTCAGGATCCGGAACACAAGAACAAGACGTCTGGCTGGTTCAAATGCCCGATTTCCTCGAAATGCGGCGGATGCCAGATGGAAAAACTGCCCTATAAGGCTCAGCTTCGTGAAAAGCAGAAGAGAGTTGAGGAGCTGCTGGGTGGTTTTGGCCCGGTTCTGCCGATCCTTGGGATGGAGAATCCTTTTCATTACAGAAACAAGGTGCATGCGGTTCTGGCAACAGACAAACGGGGAGATCCTGTTTCCGGCATTTATGCTCAGGGCAGCCATCATGTGATTCCTGTTTCCCATTGCCTTCTGGAGAACGAGCATGCCACAGAAATCATACATACGACAGTACAGCTGATTAAAAAGTATCAGCTGCGTATCTATAATGAGTATACACATCGCGGGCTTCTGCGGCATCTACTTGTCCGTATATCCGAAAGAACGGGCGAGGTCATGCTGACACTTGTGGCAACCGATGTGAATATTCCGCGGATCGAAGATTTGTCCAGGGAACTGGTCTCTATCTATCCGGATATCAAGACTGTGGTGGTAAACCAGAACAGCAGGCAGACAAGCGCTGTGCTGGGCACCAGGGAGAAAGTGATTATCGGTGATGGATATATTGAGGATATTCTGTGCGGGATGCGTTTCAGAATTTCGTCTCAGTCTTTCTATCAGGTGAACAGCAGACAGACGGAGATCCTCTATCAAACGGCAATCCAGCAGGCAGGGCTGACGGACAAAGATGTGTTGATGGATGCATACTGCGGGACCGGGACAATTGGTATCTGCGCTGCGAGGCAGGTCAAGAAGCTTATTGGAATTGAGATTAATCGGCGTGCGGTGGACGATGCGAAAAACAATGCGGAACGTAACGAGATAACGAATGCTGTCTTTATTTGCGGTGATGCAGGAAATGCGCTTTCGAATAATCGCGGGAAAATGGTTCGGCCGGATGTCGTCATCATGGATCCGCCGCGGGCTGGTAGTTCAAAACAGTTTTTGGATAGTTTGAAATACAATGCGCCAGAACGAATTGTTTATGTCTCTTGCAATCCTGAGACGTTGGCCAGGGATTTGGACTACTTTCTTGCTGATACATCGTACCATATGGAATCTGCTACTCCTGTGGATATGTTCCCTGGTACGTCTCACTGTGAGACAACCGTATTGATCACTCGAGCCTGAGTTGAGTGTACAGATTTAATGAATTAAACAATCTGGTATTATAGGAGTAATAACAATGCCAAGACATGAGTTTGCTATGATGCCGTTCGCCCCGCAATATGGAAAAAGATATGACAAATATGAGCCACAGAAGTATTCCTGTATTTCTATAGAGGATGAGTATATAGCGCATATCGCAGTAGAATTGCAATCCGTTGATTTCTATTGGCACACTCTTTCCGTTAAAGGCAAAGGACTTGCATATTGGGGTATTACTCTTGTACCGCCTTCTTCTCTGAAAGCCTTTATCAATATAATAGAAAAGGATCCTGTTTTATCAGAATTAACAGAGTTGTTAGAAAAAGCATTGGATGAAAACAAATGGGTAATTCATTTTGGAATATAATGAATCTGCCGTTCGGGCGTGTGGAACTATATATGATTGATGCACAATCTACGCTGTTGTCTCAACCATTTCAGAAAGCAGGAACTAAACAACGAGGTCAGACGAGTAAACAGCATAGATAATGGCATTTTTATTCACGCTATTGTCCCAAGGCATGTCGAGACGGTAGTCTGTTTAAGTAAGGAAAATGCAAATCTGAAGGATTATGTTGAGATTGGCGTTGACGCTGTGGATTATTACAACATCAAGAGCGCAGAGAAAGACGTTTGACAGATTATTGAAAAAAACCTGTGGGATGAACCGTGATACGGGACTTTCACAGGTTTTCCTTTTGCTGAAATTCGGTTGCGCTGATATAATAAACATGACATACAGATGACGTGTTACATGCGTTAGTATATGTATGGAGCGTGAGAAACATGAAGATAGACAGGCTGATAGGAATATTGTCAATCTTACTGCAGGAAGAAAAGGTAACGGCTCCGGAACTGGCAGAAAGGTTTGAGGTGTCTCGCAGGACAATTAACCGCGATATTGAGGACCTTTGCAAGGCCGGCATTCCTATTCGTACAGTGCAGGGCACCGGCGGCGGTATCAGTATTATGGAAGGGTACCGGATGGACAGGACAATTCTGACATCAAGGGACATGCAGATGATCCTTGCAGGCCTGCGAAGTCTGGACAGCGTGAGCGGGAGCAGTTATTACGGTCAGCTGATGGATAAAATTCGAGCCGGATCTTCTGAGTTCATTAGCGGACGGGATGCTATTTTGATCGATCTGTCTTCATGGTATCGGGAATCGCTGGCTCCGAAGATAGAAACGATACAGGATGCAATCGGAGTCAGGCATTTGGTCCGGTTTCGGTATTATTCTCCATCCGGTGAGAGCGAGCGGACGGTTGAACCTTATTATCTGGTGTTTCGGTGGTCAAGCTGGTACCTTTGGGGCTGGTGTACTGATCGGAAGGATTACAGATTGTTTAAGCTGAACCGTATGGATCAGGTCGCAGAAATTGACAAAGAGTTTATCTGTCGGAACGCACCTATGCCGGATCTATCAACTGAAAAGATCTTTCCGGGCGGAATTAGAGTAAAGGCTCTTTTTACACCGGATATGAAGTGGCGGCTGGTTGAAGAATTCGGACCGCATTGTTTTACTGAAAACGATGATGGAAGGCTGCTCTTTACTGCGGATTACACAGACATGGAAAATCTTGTGACATGGCTTATGACATTTGGGGCAAAGGCAGAGGTGCTGGAGCCTATAGAGGCACGGGATATTATCCGCAGGAATGCGGAGGAAACATTAAATATCTATCGGATTAAAGTATGAGGGAGCTGATAAAATGCATTTTGTTGATGCAAAAGGGATACTGATCGGCAGCGGCGGACACTTTGGAATGAACATTTACCGGGGATGTACCCACGGCTGTATTTATTGTGACAGCCGGAGCAGATGCTATCAGTTTACACATTCTTTTGAAGATATAGAAGTAAAGCAGAATGCTCCGGAACTCTTAGACTCTGCTCTTCGTTCAAAAAGAAAGAAGTGCATGATCGGAACTGGTGCAATGTCGGATCCGTATATGCATTGTGAAGAAAAGCTACGGCTGACAAGGAAGTGCCTTGAAATTATACTGCAATATGGTTTCGGGGCCGCGATACAGACGAAATCGGATCGTATCCTTCAGGATATCGATTTGCTGGATGAGATAAACCACTCCGCAAAATGTGTGGTGCAGGTGACGCTCACGACATGGGATGATGACTTGTGCAGAATACTGGAACCAAATGTCTGCAATACAAAGCGGAGGATAGAAGTACTGGAAGAAATGCAGAAAAGGGGAATTCCTACTGTAGTTTGGCTGACTCCGATTCTGCCG